>NZ_JAHRVT010000040.1:0-45602 GCF_019090545.1 Cycloclasticus sp.
ACCTCAATAAAATTAAAATTAAAAAATGTTACAAATCTTACAAGGAAATTAACAAGAGCAGATCTTACAAAAACCAGTAGAGAATGTAGCGAGATTAATTCTAACGTACTTTCTTTAGAAAAACAGCTTTTTCTCAACCTTTACTGACATATATCACTATATTCTTTAGCGATCAGGTACAATAAGCCCCTCAAAATGGTTGTGCTGATCGGTCTGCACCCACCTCAAAACGTGGCAATATTAAAATACTGCCCGCCGTAACTAAACATTGCTTCCACCTCGACCGTGCCATTTATTAAATGGCGGATGGACTCACGGAGAAAACTATATGTCGTTCGACTCACTCGGCCTCAGAGCTGAATTAATCACCGCTGTATCTAAAAAAGGCTACACCGAACCCACCTCAATCCAAGCCCAATCCATTCCACTCATCCTAGAAGGACGAGACCTAATGGGCGGCGCACAAACTGGCACCGGAAAAACAGCCAGTTTCACGTTACCTGTTTTACAACGCCTTATGGAATCTGGCGACGCGAAACCAAAGGCGGGCAAAGTTCGCGCCTTAGTATTAACACCAACGCGCGAACTAGCGGCACAAGTTGCTGAGAGCGTCAGAGATTATGGTCAACATTTACCCTTATCATCGTTTGTTATATTTGGTGGTGTAAACATTAATCCACAAAAGCAAAAGTTGCGTAAGGGTGTTGATATTTTAGTCGCAACGCCAGGCCGTCTTCTCGATCATGTCAGCCAAAATACTGTTGACCTATCATCCGTCGAAATCCTCGTACTCGATGAGGCCGATCGTATGCTTGATATGGGCTTTATTCGAGACATTAGAAAGGTTTTAGCTTTACTACCTCAGCAAAAACAAACACTACTGTTTTCAGCCACCTTCTCAAACGAAATTAAGAAACTAACGAGCAGCCTGTTACATAACCCTGCGTTAGTAGAAGTCGCCAAAGAGAATTCTGCATCGGAGCTGATCTCCCAAGTCGTTCACCCTGTTGATAAAAAACGCAAACGTGAATTATTATCTTTTCTTATTGGCTCAAATGACTGGAAACAAGTCCTGGTGTTTACACGCACTAAACATGGCGCCAACAAATTATCCGAGCAACTCAATAAAGATGGTATTACTGCAGCCGCTATTCATGGTAATAAAAGCCAAGGGGCTCGCACTAAAGCATTAGCAAACTTTAAATCCAACGATATTCGTGTACTGGTCGCCACAGACATCGCCGCTCGTGGCCTAGACATTGACCAGCTTCCCCATGTGGTTAATTTTGAACTGCCTAATGTGCCTGAAGATTATGTACACCGCATCGGTCGTACTGGCCGAGCAGGCAGCGAAGGTGAAGCCATGTCTCTAGTTTGTGTTGATGAATTAAAACTACTAAAAGGTATTGAGCGCCTGATTAAAACCGATATCAAAAAAGTTACTTTTGAAGGTTATGAACCTGATCTAAGCATCAAACCAGAACCGATTCAAAATGGCCGTAATAATCAACGCCCTAGAAAATCAACACCCAAAAACCATTCACCTGCCAAACCTAAAACAAACACCGGTGCTAAACCGAATGGCTCCACTCGTGCAAAAAAACGCAATACTCAAAATAAACCTACCAACCGACCTGATAATTTTGGAAATCGGTAACCACACTTTTAAACAACACATTTATAACGAGCAATCACTATGTTAATTAGCGCAAACATCACCATGCAGTTTGGCTCTAAGCCACTTTTTGAAAACGTTTCAGCCAAGTTTGGCAACGGCAACCGTTACGGGCTTATCGGCGCAAACGGTTGTGGCAAATCAACCTATATGAAAATATTAGGAGGCGATTTAGAGCCTACATCCGGCAACGTATCAAAAGACCCAGGAGAACGTATCGGTAAATTAGGCCAAGACCAATTTGCCTTTGAAGAACACACCGTTGTTGATACCGTCATCATGGGACACGATGAACTCTGGAAGGTAAAACAAGAACGTGAACGTATCTATTCATTAGCTGAAATGACCGAAGAAGAAGGCATGCGGGTTGCCGAATTAGAAGTTGAGTTTGCTGAAATGGATGGCTACAGCGCTGAAAGTCGTGCAGAAGAACTACTCATGAGTGCGGGGATTGAACAAGAATTCCATTACGGCCTAATGAGTAACGTTGCTCCGGGCTGGAAACTGCGTGTTTTATTAGCCCAAGCACTCTTTTCAGAGCCTGACGTATTACTTCTCGATGAGCCCACCAACAACTTGGACATTAATACGATTCGCTGGCTTGAAGGGATTATCAATCAGTCAAAAAGCACCATGATCATCATCTCGCATGATCGACATTTCTTAAATGCCGTTTGCACGCACATGGCAGATATTGACTACGGCGAACTGCGTATATACCCGGGCAACTACGATGATTTCATGATCGCATCAACCCAAGCGCGCGAGTTACTACAATCAGAGAATGCCAAGAAGAAAACTCAAATGGCTGAACTGCAACAATTTGTTAGTCGCTTTTCTGCCAATGCGTCTAAAGCCAAACAAGCAACATCACGAGCTAAGAAATTAGAAAAAATTGAACTGGCCGATATTAAACCCTCATCACGTGTGAGCCCATTTATCCGCTTCAATCAAATTAAAAAACTTCATCGTGAAGCCGTCACCATTGAAAACCTTGAGCATGGTTTTGATGAAACTTTATTTACAAACACCAGCATGATTTTACAAGCCGGTACACGCTTAGCTGTTATTGGCGAAAATGGTGCCGGTAAAACGACTTTCTTGCGTTGCCTCATGAATGAAATAAGTCCTAACAAGGGTACTATTCAATGGGCAGAAAATGCCACTCTTGGCTATTGCCCGCAAGATGCTAGCGACGATTTTAATGTCGACATGACCTTATTCGACTGGATGAGTCAGTGGCGAAAACCAAGTCATAATGACCAAGTAGTCCGCATGACCTTGGGGCGTTTGCTCTTTTCATCCGATGATTTTAATAAAAAAGTTGCTGTGTGTTCCGGTGGTGAGAAAAACCGTCTACTGTTTGGCAAACTAACCTTGGGCGAAACCAATGTCATGTTAATGGACGAACCAACAAACCATTTAGATATGGAGTCTATCGAAGCCTTAAACTTAGCTTTGGATAATTATGATGGCACATTAATTTTTGTAAGTCATGACCGCGAATTCGTCTCTTCACTTGCCAACCGCATTGTTGAAATAACACCTAATGGCATTGTTGATTTCCATGGCACCTATGATGAATACCTTAAAAGCCAAGATATTGAAAACCTCAAAACGGGCACCCGTTAAAGACACCGTCATATCGTTACAAAAAAGCCCGCTTGAATACTAAAGCGGGCTTTTTTATGTTGATTGGCACGCCGTCAGCAACGCTTGCATGCCTTCCAAACCTTTTGCTCTGGCCAACTCAATATTTCTGCTTGGTATTTTATCGGGGCTTGATACACCCTCTAACGCTGCTTCTATGCTTGCTTCTCGTAAAATATGTAATATTGGATATGGCGAACGATTTGTATAATTAGATGCATCATCTTGCTGCTGGCCTTCAAAACAATAGTCTGGGTGAAACGTAGCTATTTGAAATACACCTTCATACCCCTCCTCAAGCAATAAATCATCGGCTATCGCAGCAAAATCAAGATAGTCATCGAATGATTCTAAGCCCTGTGGGTAAATCAATAAGCTCGTTTCGACATGATCGTTGTTTACAAGGTAACTGAGCTGATCACTAAGCGCCATTAAAGCTTGCTCAACACCGCGCTCATTAATCACCTTGTAGTCAACGCGCCCCGCATTAACAACAGGTTTTGCAAACGGGCAAAAATTCAACGCAATAATTACTGTCTCAACCCATTGGCGACAACTCTCTATGACCCTTTCGTCAGCTGCCCTTACCACATCAAATCATCCGGCACAGCGTAATCAGCATAGGCATCATCCGATGAAATAGGTGAAACATCTTCTAAATAAATCACACGCTCTTTATCGCGCTGTGCAATTTTTTCAGCAACCCCAATAGGCACGACTTCGTAGGTTTTACCTAGCTGAACAATCACCGCCGTGCCTGCAACAATACGTTGTCGCAAAGCTTCATCTATATAAATGGCTTTTACTTTATTATCGTGAGTAAAATTAAACGGGGCACCCTCTTCGTCTTTATCTAATTTATTAAGCGAGATAAGTTGGTTAATTTGTCCGGCAATTTGTTTCTGCTCAGCTTGTTGATTGCGTTTCTCATTAAGCAAACGATCCTTTTCTTGCTGTTTTAGCTTAGCTTCCTCAGCCAACACGGCCGCTTGATCAACCACCTGAATTTTATTTTTTTGTTTCTGTTTAATTTGTTTATGCTTTTGCGTTTTAGCTTTATGCGCTTTCGACTTACTGGTCAAGCCAGCCTTTAGCAATTGGTCTTGTAGGGAAATATTTTTCATAATATATATTTTAACCTCTATCGTTCATACAAATAATACACGTTGCTTACGTCCCTCGAAGCATATGCACAGGTGACTTATTAACCACATCTTTAACACCCCAGAAACCAGCCAAGACAACGCAGCCAGCACTAATAATGGGTACTACAAGACACAATACCCAATTAAAATAAAAATCCAAGTGAAGCACATAGCGATATAAACCAAACAACACCCAGTTGAAAATAAACACCGCAACTAACCCCGACATAACCCCAATTGCAGCAAACTCAATCAAATGGGCATTGCGTAATAGCCTGCGATGAGCACCCAATGTTCGCATCAAAGCACCTTCTGAAATTCGAGTATCCAATGTTGAATATATCGACGACAGCAGTACGGTAAAACCAGCTAACAAAGCAAAATATAATAAGTAATTAATCGCACTAGTGAGTTGCGATAAAATCAGTTTTATTTGTTTCAACATGGCATCCACTTCCAACAAGGTCATCGCTGGAAATTGCCTGACCAGATCATTTAAGAGCGTTTTATTATTTTCTGATAAATAAAAACTCGTGATGTATGTGGTTGGAAAGTTAGCCAAGGTTTCTTCAGAAAACACCATGTAAAAATTCGGTTTCATCGTGTCCCATTGCACGCTCCGCAGGTGCGTTATTTTGGCGTTAATTTGCTCACTACCAATACTAAAGGTCAGCTGATCGCCTAGCTTCACCTGCAAACTTTCAGCTAACTTACTTTCAATAGACACTTCGCCTTTTTTCGTCCCGCTCCACTGTCCAGCTAGAGTTTTATTATCTAGCGGCAGCTCCTTATTCCATGTCAGGCTTAAATCACGATGTGTTGCACGCTCTCCTTGGGAGTCTTTGCTAACAATTTTTTGCACCGGCGTTCCATTAATAGCCACTAAACGTCCACGTACAACTGGGTGAAAACTAGCAGCGGGAACACCCTGGCGACTCAATATATTATCGAAGTTAGCCACTTGGTCAGGAAAAATATTAATCGCAAAATAATTCGGTGCCTCATCAGGTATTTGCTGTTGCCAATCGGTTAACAAATCATTCCTCACCGTAAAACTCAGTAACATAGCCAAAATCGTGATGCTAAACGCTAAGACTTGGGTCACACTGGCCTTGGGGTCTCTTAACACGCCTTGCAAACCCAAGCGTCCAGCTAAGCCAACATGCGGTAATAACTTGCGACCTTGCAATAAAAGCACGTACAACAAGCCTGCTGAAAAAATTACCGCCAATAAGCCGCCACCCATTATTGAAAACAACAGCATTAAATCATCGGTGTATCGATAAATAAGCCCACTAATCAAAGTAAGCGCTAAACCATAAACCAACCAGGCGCTACTATTCAACGGTTCGAGCTCTCGGCGTAAAACCCGTAAGGGCGAAACCCGTTTGAGCCTTAGCAAAGGTGGCAAGGCAAAACCAATCAAAATGGCAAACCCCGTCATAAAACCAAACATCACAGCAATAAGGCTTGGATCTGACACCATAGCGGGTAATAAATTACGCAATAGATGAAACAGTGCTTCTTGTGTCAACCAGCCAAATAATAGTCCAGCCGAACAAGCCACGGCACCTATTAAAAAAAACTGATATAGGAATATCAACAAAATATCATTCTGCTTACACCCCAAGCAACGCAGCACCGCGGTAGAATTAAAATGTCGCTCACTATATCGGCGACTAGACATGGCAATAGCAACACCAGCAATTAAAATAACCAAAATACTCGAGAGCCCCAAATAACGCTCAGCTCGAGACAACGCATTTCCTAGTTCGGGCCGGTCATCTTGCACGTCCATTAATCTTTGTGAAGCCGATAACAAAGGCTTTACCCACGCATTAAAGCGTTTAATCGCATTAGCTTCTCCACTAAACTGAAAGAAATAATGGACACGACTACCCGGCTGTATAACATTGGTGGCCTGTAGGTCTAACTGATTCATCATAACCCTTGGTGATAAACTATAAATATCACCCCGCTTATCGGGCTCATAACTAAGCACATGACTGACCGTCAAAGACTGATCCCCAACGGTTAAAACATCACCCACTTGTAGTTTTAAGGTAGACAAAACACGGCTATCAACCCAAACATTACCAGCCTCTGGCCCTTGCTTATGAACGGTTTCTACCGCATCAAGCATTGCCCTTGTTTTTAAGTGCCCTCGTAACGGATAGGCGTTACTAACCGCCTTTACCCCCACCAACAGCAACTCATCATTTTCGATGACGACCGTCGAAAACTCAGTCGTTCTTGCTTGCTTTAATCCTAGCCGCTTTGCTTCATCTAACCATGTATTGGGGATGATATCAGAGCTACTGACCACCAAATCAGCCGCCAAAAATTCTGCTGCTTGTGAATTCATCGTACGATGTAAGCGATCAGCAAATAAACTAATGGCCGTAGAGCTTGTCACAGCAATCACCAAAGCCAACGCTAATAATGTTAATTCACCACTACGAAAATCTCGGCTTAACAAACGAAGGGCTAAACTCAATCGGTTCATATAACTTGCCCCGCTTCAATATGCACACTACGCTGACATCGAGAAGCCAACGCCATATCATGAGTCACTAGCACCAGCGTTGTCTTTTGCTCTTGATTTAATTCAAACAACAGCTCAATAATCTGATCGCCCGTTTTACTGTCTAAATTGCCCGTAGGCTCATCAGCAAATAAAATTGCCGGCCTCGTCACAAAAGCACGTGCCAACGCCACTCGTTGCTGCTCTCCGCCTGATAGTTTCATTGGCGTATGCTCTAAACGATGACCTAACCCAACTCGTTTCAATAAAGCCGTTGCAGTTTTTTTTGCTTGTTTATCGCCACGTAATTCCAAAGGCAGCATGACGTTTTCTAAGGCACTCAAACGCGGCATCAATTGAAACGACTGAAAAACAAATCCCACCAACTTATTTCGTATACCCGCTCGACCATCCTCGTCTAACGCCGTTAATTCTTCGCCATTTAGTATGACAGTACCGCCAGTTGGGCTATCTAAACCTGCCAGCAATCCCAACAGCGTCGATTTACCTGAGCCAGATGCTCCTACAATCGCTATACTTTCTCCTTCATCAACAGTTAAGTTTACGGCTGATAAAATAGTCAAGTCACCATCGGCAACAGGTACAGTTTTATTTAGATTTTTTGTTTCAATAATAGGATTACTGGTTTTCAACATGATTAGAATATATTTACTGTTAGTTTTTGCATTGTTTTCGTCCGCACCTTTCGCTAAGACCATCGTGGTCATGGGCGATAGCATAAGTGCAGGCTACGGAATGCCTATAGAAAAAGGCTGGGTTAACCTATTACAACAAACACTTAACGAACAAAACAAGCCCTACACACTTATAAATAAAAGTATTAGTGGTGACACCACCGCAGGCGGGCTTGCCCGAATTGACCAAGCCTTAGAACAACATACACCCGAAATAGTTCTATTAGAATTAGGTGCAAATGATGGCTTGCGTGGAATGCCTCCCACCTTAATCAAGAAAAATTTACGAGAACTCGTCAAACGAATCAAAGCCAACGGTGCGCAAACCCTCTTGCTTAGCATGCGTATTCCATCAAATTATGGGCGACGCTACACCGAAATGTTCTACAACAACTACCCAGAGTTGGCCGAAGAAATGGACGTTCCTTTTGTGCCGTTTATTTTAGAGGATGTCGCACTCGAACCCGACATGATGCAAGCCGATCAATTACATCCAAATGAAAAAGCCCAGCCAATTATTGCACAAAAGATTTGGGACCACTTGGAACCCATTTTACAAACCAATTAGGTAACTCCACATTAGACGATGAAGAACAAGGGCCACCATCACATTGCTTTTGTTTACTTTGTAGCATTATGCTACAATTTTTAGCCAGTTTTCGAAATCCCGAGGTTCACATGGCAAAAGCATCATCTCCCATTCGTCTGCAAGATGACTTAATGCAAGCCGCTAGCTTAACCGCCAAGCGTTTTCATCGCAGTGCCGCAGAACAAATTGAATATTGGGCCGAGCTAGGCCGCTCAGTATCATCCACACTTGACCCAGACATTTTGTTATCCGTGGTTTCTGGGTTAACTAAAATTAAAACCGAACCAGTGTATAGCCCAAACATTAATCCCAATGATGTGTTTGACGCACTAGAACGCGAACGAACAGACAACACTTTAAGCAAGCATGTGACTGAAAGCACCATCCGCTATCAAGCGTCAACAAACCTCCCCGGTTATCTGGAGCAAATAGAGGCTAATGGCAACATCACCGTAGGCACATTTGAGAATGGGCAGTTCATCGCCAAATAAGCTTGAATACCCACAATAAAAAACAGCTTTGGCTACTGGCTGGGGGAAACGGCGCAGGTAAAAGTACCTTTTACAGAACCCGCCTAGAACCGCTAGGTATGGCCTTTATTAACGCCGATATTTTAGCCCAACAGCTCTACCCAAATGAAGCGGAACAGCGCAGTTACGAGGCAGCAAAAATAGCAGAAAACATACGTTTAAAACTACTTAAAGAAGGTCGCAGCTTTTGTTTTGAAACCGTTTTTTCACACCCCTCAAAAATAGACTTTATCGCCAAAGCAAAAGCATTAGGTTACGAAATAGTCTTAGTATATATTCACTTAGAAACAGCCGCTCTTAACCAAGCACGCGTATCACAACGGGTCAGCGAAGGTGGTCACCACGTACCCAGTGACAAGGTAATCAGCAGACTCCCAAGGGTAATGAAAAATATTAAACAAGTGCTCCCCTTGTGTGATTTCAGCTATCTCTTAGATAACTCTCGCTTAGATAACCCTTTTCAACAAGTTGCTGTAATACGTAATGGGCAAATAAACCTTATTAAAGAGCCTGTGCCGACATGGGCTGTGGAATTATTAGCTAACTATTTTAGATAATGGGGGTTTAGGTTAAAAAATATCTTAGCGGATAGAGCCTGTCTATAAGAATATCAAAGAGATCTTATGCCTAGTCTTTTTAAATAATGATATGTCCCATCATAATATTCTCTTGGCCTAGTATGGTCGCCATCATCACCTTCTGGTACGAATATAACCATGCCTTGCCTTGCTCTAGTTAATAAAACACGATAAGCGTTCTTTTGATAAATCTGTCGTTCTGACTTATGGATTCGTTGCCACTTAGAGCCACGAAACGACCAATTCTTCCAATGAATTTTGTCATATCGAAAATCTGCATCCCAAGCCACGCATACCCAATCTAACTCAAGTCCTTGAACATCAAATTCAGTCGCGACATCTTCAAGGTAATACGATGAGCGCACATCTTTTTTATCATTCAAAAACCAATGCACAGGGTTCGCTTTTACACGGACATCAATAGCATGGGGTTTCAATCTTTCTGCTTGTGAAGATACAACCATTCCATAACGCTCAGAACCTCTAGCTTGTTTTTTTACCCATTTTTTAGCAACAGAAAGATCCCTTGTCAGTACGATAGGGTATTTATCATGGATTAGTGATAAATTTTCACGAGCAGCATCTTCATCAAGGTCTAGTAATTGTTTCACAAAAAGCGATACTTTTTCGCTTCGAAAAGAACGAACCGATGTACGTAAATGTAATTCAGGTTTGAAAGTAACCATCGAATTCTTTCTAGCTTGACTAACGATTTTTCCAGCCGCATACTCACTGTCAGTCAAATGATCAGAAAGATATATTTTCCAATGAGGAAAAGACGTTTCGATTGCCTCAAACCATTCACTAATACCGGCCTCACCCGTATTAATTTCTTGCCCACCACCAACTAAACACACGACTACTGCCCAGTCATTATGCCTATCCATACAAGAAATCAAGAACTCAGGCTCAGACTGGTTAAAATCTGGGCTGTTCTTTTTCTCGCGCATAAATTTAACAGTTT
This sequence comes from Cycloclasticus sp., assembly GCF_019090545.1. Classification (NCBI taxonomy): domain Bacteria; kingdom Pseudomonadati; phylum Pseudomonadota; class Gammaproteobacteria; order Thiotrichales; family Piscirickettsiaceae; genus Cycloclasticus; species Cycloclasticus sp. The sequence goes on from NZ_JAHRVT010000040.1 coordinate 10,351, forward strand.
GCGCTTTCGTCCATGCTCTTTGAGCTTCATCAAATAATGCTACGTGCTCAACAGGTGGCTTCAACAAATCCAACAAACCTTCGTCACGAAAATGATGAACATTTTGAATGAATGCCTTCACTTCGCTCAATGCATCACCTTTACGCACTTTTTTGCCAACTGCCTTTTCCCTAGTTACTTTGTCACGCGCTAAGGCTTCTTGCAATATTTTAACTAACGGCCCGTTACCTGAAAGAAACACACTATAAAGCTCATCATCGGGGTCAACATGAGCTGTTGCAACATCTAACCCCACTAACGTTTTTCCAGCGCCAGGCACACCTGTCACAAATATTATCGATTTTTGAGAGTCTGCCTTTGAACGAGTAATAATATCTGCAACCGTCTTAGATGTTTCCGACAGGTTTAACGTACTTGTATCACTGCGTGAAATCGCACTAACAGAGTGACCGTTGTATAGAGCTAACGTTGCTTCAATAATTGTTGGTGTTGGTTTGTAGCTACTCGCTTCCCATTCATTACAGTCAATTAAGTGCTTAAAATATGTAGTTAAAGCTCTGTTTATAGTGCTACCTAAATTTTTGTTGTTACAGCAAATAGGAGAAAGTAGCTCGTCATCCTCTAGCATGATTTCAATTGCTGGCGCCTTAGTTGCCACTAGAATAGGCACTATTTTTATGTTGTGACTGCCTTCATGAAAATTGTGCAAATCTAGCGCATAATCCATGACTTGCTCTAAGTCCGCACTTTCATATGTGCTAGCTCCTACTTTGAACTCAATGACAAAAATAACAGACCCTGTGACAACAACAGCATCAATTCGTCTACCCATTCTTGGTATTGAAAACTCGAAGTATATTTTCCCTTTATGCTCAAGCAAGCACTCTCTTAATAAGATTGTTTGCTCAACCCATGCAGCTGTTTGGAAAGCAGTTAAATCAAAGGAATGAGCCCGAGTCATTTGCCCTAAAATTTCATTGGGCTCTTGATTACAGAAAGCTGAAATAGTCGATGAGTAATATGTACGCTTCATTTAATTGCACCAAAAACAGCTTTCATATCCGTAAACTCAAACAATATCATCTCCTTAAATTTTAGCTTCAATGAAATACTTATTGATCATACCCAACACGGTAGAGATGACAACAAAAATGCCCTCTCCTTATACTTCACTTTGGGGCCTTTTACCCAAAAAAAGATCCTCTTATTGCAACTGCGTTTAAAACACGTTACTCAGTCTTTTCTTCAACCCATGACACGATTTAACCACTGTGTATGCTAGCCTAACGCACTACTTTTCACACCCAACTATCAGCCCTGCTTCAACTGCCTTATGAATAAAACCGCTCTTTTTGTTGATGTACAAAACATCTACTACACTACCCGGCAAGCCTATGGTCGCCAGTTTAATTACCGTAAATTATGGCAAATTATTAGTCAGCAGTGCACGATTACACAGGCTACTGCGTATGCCACCCAGCGTGACGATGACGATGGCCAGCATAAGTTTCAATCGGCACTTAAACACATGGGCTTTAGCGTTAAGCTGAAGCCATTTATTCAACGTATTGATGGCAGCGCTAAAGGCGACTGGGACGTAGGCATTACAATTGACGTGCTAGACGCAGCCAAAGAGGTGGATCGTGTAATTTTACTGTCGGGTGATGGAGATTTTGATCTATTGCTGGAGAAAATAAACCTGCAGTATGGCGTAAGAACGGAAGTTTATGGTGTACCGGCGTTAACGGCAAAGTCTCTGATTGATGCGGCTAGCGTTTTTCACCCGATTGATGAGGATTTGTTGCTGTAGCGAGTTCACCATTAACCTAGCACCAATACAAAGCGGCTCAACTTGTTTGCAAATGGTTACCCAACTTATAAGCGGCCTTCGCAAGCCAAACGCTTATCAACCATGCGTCGGTAAAAATAACTGAGTACGGGTTTGATACCCGGCAAGCAGATAAGCACACCCAGTGGCATTAATAGTGGCACTTGCTTCATCATAATGCTGTAGGCATCCATTTCTGAATGGATAACCCCATGAGCATCTTCTATGTGTAATTCACGCAAGGCTTTGAACGGGTCTATCCCACGTTGCCTCAAGGCTTGGTCTTGACTGGTGATATCAAACCAACTAAATAAAGCCGACCGCTGACCGGCTAGCCGCTCAAATAACGCACGATCTTTAACGCAGCTGGGACAGGATTGATCATAAAAAACGGTGATTTGAGCGCGATCAACAACCGATGCTTTAGTCATTTTGCCGCTTGCTCTAACTGCAATAGGCGTGATTTTAGGCTGTCAATTTCATCGAGTAAATCCAACGCCAAGGCAATACCGGATAGATTGATATCTAGGTCACGCTGCAAGCGCATGGCGGCGTGTGCTTTTTGCAGACAACGAGCACTAAACTGCCACTGCGTTTGCCGCTGCCCCTGAGGTTCCAATATACCCTCCTGCACCAATTCAATTACCCATTCATTACTGCTTGAACACGCTTGGCATAAGTCATCTAAAGACAGTACCGTTGCTTCATCTAGCAGGAGCCCTTTAAGTATTTTATCGTTCATCGTCATTACACTCCCAATTTACTACGTGGGTTATAACCTAAAGTTTGTTCCATTTGCTGGTACAACGCTTTTGCCTCTTCAGTATCCGCTGCTGGCAAGGTAATTTGTGGCACTACGTATAAATCACCCGGTGGTATGCTAGGTATACCCCGCCCTTTTAATCGCATTTTTCCGCCACCTTTTGTGCCCGCTGGTATTTTCATATCGACCGGCCCATCGGGCGTTGGTACTTTAATGCTCGCGCCTAAGGCTGCCTCCCATGGAGTAATAGGTAAATCCAGGTACACATCATGCCCATCGACACGGTAAAAAGGGTGTGCTTTAAAATCAATTTCTAGGTATAAATCACCTTTGCCGCCTTGGCCTATACCGGCCGACCCTTGACCCGCCAAACGAATCCGCTGGCCTTTTTTAACCCCTTTAGGGATTTTTACCTTTAAGGTTCGCTGTTTAGTGACTACTTGCCCGTTAGCGTCCAATTCAGCGGCGTTTAGGGTAATACTATGTATTGCACCATAGTAGGCATCCATGAGTTCTATGCTTACTTTGGCATGATGATCTTGCCCTCGTGCGTTAAAACCGGCTTGCTGACGACCTGCTTGCCCTTGGTTAAACTGCTGGCCAAATAAAGACTCGAAAAAGTCACTATAGTCCGCACCATCGCCATCGCTGTAACCACCACTAAATTCATAACCCTCGTCCCAATTTGGTGGTGGGTTAAAGTCTTGACCAGCTTTCCAATTAGCACCCAACTGATCGTAGGCCGCACGCTTTTCTGGGTCTTTTAGTACATCGTAGGCTTCACCAAGCTCTTTAAAACGGGCTTCTGCATCCTCGGCTTTGTTTACATCAGGGTGGTATTTACGTGCTAACTTCTTATACGCGCGTTTTATCTCATCTTGTTTCGCATCGCGCTCAACACCCATAATGGTGTAATAATCTTTATAATCCATCTGCTACCCCGCTTTACTCCTTAGTCTTCTAACCGGAAGCCTATTTTAACGGTTACTTGCCAATGTTTAATTTGCCCTTGGGCTAGGTGACCGCGCGTTTCTATCACTTCAAACCAATCGATATTACGGGTTGTTTTAGCCGCAGCTTCAATGGCATTTTTTATTGCATCGTCCGAGCTGACTTCTGAACTACCCGTTAGCTCAATATATTTATAGGTATGATGACTCATCTTATCCTCCTATCATTTGTTGATACTTTTAGCATATACCTTTAAGTCGGAACCGACAATTATTTAGCAATCGATTCATTTGGCCTAAAGATCGGTGAGATAGTGACCCAAATTCATGTAAAATTTAATCACCATTAAAAATCATCGTGGCAAATGAATATGAAAAAGCTGGAACATCTTTTTAAACAAAATAAAGAGTGGGCTCAGTCCATTACAGACGAAGACCCAAACTTTTTTAAAAATTTATCTAAACTGCAATCACCCGAGTACCTTTGGATTGGCTGCTCTGATAGCCGAGTACCGTCCAATCAGCTACTGAATCTTGCCCCAGGTGAGGTCTTTGTTCATCGTAACATTGCTAATATGGTTATCCACAGTGATCTAAACTGCTTGTCGGTTATGCAGTTTGCCATTGAAGTACTTAAAGTTAAGCATATTATCGTTTGCGGCCATTATGGTTGCGGCGGTATCAAAGCCTCACTGGAGGACGTTGACCATGGGCTTATTGATAATTGGCTTGGGCACATTAAAGATGTACATCGCCTTCACGCAACTGAGTTAAATGCAATTACTGATCAGGAAGAAATGGAACACCGTTTATGTGAATTAAACGTGATTGAGCAAGTAGCTAATGTTTGTGACACCACTATCGTCAAGAATGCTTGGAAAAGTGGTGCTGACTTATCGGTACACGGCTGGGTTTACAATATTAAGAACGGTATTCTAAAAGATATTACTAATACGCCTATCACTCACGGGTAACAGTCGTATTACTGACTACCATTTATTGGCTAACAATCGATATCTTCAAGTTCTATATTAAGTGCATGGCCTGAAATAATCAGCTCGTATAGTGAAACAACCAGCGACAGCATCATGAGTACTAAACTGATAGTAAAAGCCCATTGACCGAAATCACCAGCCGCTAAAAATAATAGGAACATCGCAGCTACGCAAAAACTAATGCTTAGTACCCCCAAAATTTGCATCCAGATGATTAACTTTATACGCAACTGCAAACTGATAATCTGACGTGCAATAAGCTGCTTATTCGTCTCATTAATTTGCTGATGTAAACCGCGGATAACGTTTGCCAAGCCCAAAAAGCGATTCGTATAGGCAAGTAGTAACAATGAAATAGCGGGAAATAATAAGGCGGGGGTCGATAGTTCCATACTTGATTAAAATTCTTTATGTAAGTTGATAGAGCGCTTATAAATCACTGATAGCCCTTTTTAACCTAATGCTTGCTAAGACCGCATCATAAACAGCATTTGCATGGTTATTCTGGCTGTTTTTCCGTAGTGCTTCGGCACTAAGCACATCGGTATTGGTTGATAAGCCATGCTCATACCGATCACGATTAACCTTTAGGTTTTCTTCTGCCTGATCAATAGATTGCTCGGTTACGCCAAGACGTTTACGTGTTTCTTGTACGTCTAGCCAATATTGCCTTACTTGCAGTTTAACAAGGCTTAATACTTCATAATATTGTTTTTCAAGTGAACGCGCTTGACGAGCCATTGCTGACGATTGATGACGAATTAGGCCTGCATCGAACAACGTCCATTTCACACCGACACCTACTAACCATTGACCCTCATGTGCCTGATACTCGTTTTCTTGAAAATCATAACCGCCCGTTAAAGCAACTTGTGGCGCATTACCTGCTCGAACAGCCTTTGCTTTGGATTTAAGTGCGTCGGCTTGTTCTTTTAAAACACGCAATTCGTAACGTTGCTTAATCGCTTGAGCCAATAACATATCCAACGAAAGGTCTACTCTTTGCGGCTCTAATTCTTTCAATAAGACTGCTGTTTGAAAATCTCGCCCCAGTAAACGATTGTAGGCAGATTGACTAATATCAAGCCTATTTTCAACCTGCATAGATGACTGCACTGCATCGGCCAAAGCAACTTTCGCGGCTAATAAATCATTTCTTGATACCATCCCCTGCTGATATAGGTTTTCAACATCTGCCTTATGCGAGGATAGGCTGACCACATGACTATTTGCCACCTCAAGTGCTTTACTTAATCGCAACACCGCGATGTAGGCTTCAGCCACTTTCAGCTTCAAGTCTAGCACTTTACCCGCCTCAAACTTTTTTGAAGCTTCTAACGAAGAAGTTGCCGCATCGATACCACGACTAATTTTTCCACCGGTGTAAATAGGTAATACCGTCATCGCTTTGTACGAATAACTTTCTCGTTCAGCCAATGCGAATTGTGTTGATACACCCGCAAAATCTACTTTTGCTTCTGGGTCATTCTCCATCATGCTATACCCTGCCCCAACAGTGACATTAGGCAAACGGGCTGCCTTTGCTGCCTCTAGCTGGTATTGACTAGCTTGTGTATTTTCACGCACCGCTTGAAGACTATGGTCATACTTGATGGCAATATCCCATGCCTGCTCGAGTGTTTCTGCTTCTAAAGCCATGGGAAGCACGCAGCCAAACAAAAGTACAAGAGCAAAAAGTTGGTTCTTTTTAAACAACATTAGTCTTCTCCTGTTGAACCAGTATGAAGCGACTGACGTGTTAACATTGAATACAGCAACATCGGCACCACAACCAGTGTCAACGCCGTTGACACAATCGTACCGAAGATTAATGAGATCGCCAGCCCACCAAAAACAGGGTCAGATAACATCACCGCAGAGCCCAAAACAATCGCCAATGCTGTCAATAAAATTGGCCGTAACCGAACAGCCCCTGCCTCTCTAACCGCTTCATGTGCAGACATACCTTTTTTCATATAGTCCACTACAAAATCAATAATTAACAATGAGTTACGAACCACCACACCCGCTAATGCTATTACTCCAATCATCGACGTTGAGGTGAAAGGTTCACCAACTATCCAGTGCCCAGGAAACACGCCAATAAGCCCAAGTGGAATAGCCGACATGGCTATCAGTGGTATTTTAAACGAGGCATAATAACCGACCAATAAAAGATAGATAAAAACCAATGCAATACCAAGCGCACCTAACATGTCGCGAAAAACATCTAAGGTTAAACGAATCTCGCCATCCCATAGCAATTGGTATCCATCAATCGTGTCAGGGGTAACCGATTGTAATTGTAAATTACCCGTTGTTAACACCTCTCCTTCACCCAATGACAGATTGTCTAATCGTTTATCTATATCCATCACTGCATACACCGGTGTGGTATCGCTCAGTTCTGCACCTACAAATGTCACGCGCTCATAATCCTTATGCAAAATTGGCCGGTCTTGAATATCGTTAACCACTCGAGTCAATTCAGATAGCGGTATTCTTTGCCCTTGTCTGTTCGTTAAATAAATACTCGATAAAAGCGTTGGGTCTATCTGGTATTGATAAGGAATATGTAAGCGTATTGGCACAATCTTTTTTTCTGATGCAATATGTAAACGGCCCATCTCAGTCCCACTGACCATTTGCCTTAATGCTTGTACAACCTGCGCTACTGAAACACCCGATAAAGCGGCTTTTTCTTTATCTACAATCACTCTAAACTGTGGCACATCAGCCACTTCAGAATCATGCACCTCAACAACGCCGTAAGTCTCTTTAAACACCCTGCTCACCTTGGCTGATATTTCACGAAGCTTTTCAGGATCTTTACCATAAATTTCAGCTAAAACCGTCGCCCGTAAAGGCGGGCCGGGTAAGTCTTCTGCTAATTGAATAACACTGCCAGGGTAACGTTGCTGAATTTTTTCCATTGCAGGACGCAGCTGAGCAACTAAATCAATAGAACTCATATCTCGCGTTTTTTTATCCGTTAAATTCACTCTCACTTCAGCAACAAATGGACCTTTTTTATTACCCGCTCCCTTTAACAAGCCATTAAAATCAATAACGCCCGTTTGCCCAACCCAACTTTGATAATTAAGCACGTTATCACGCTCACGCAATAGAGCACCCACTTCGCGAGTGATCTGATCGGTCACTTCTATCGGCGTGAATTCAGGCATGTCGATCGTAATGTTAAAGGTGTTTTTATTATCCTTCGGCAAAAAGACTAGAGGAATACCGCCCGCTGACACTGGGCCACCCACACCCGCAGGGCGAATAAATTGCCAAGCTGGTTGCAACATGGATAACACAATAGCTAAGACAATAACGCCTATTGTAATGTAGCGATAACGCCGACGAGCTAATAAGGGCGTAATAATGTTGTAGTAAAACTGATGTAATTTATCATTGTCATGAGGCGTTTCTAAATCTTCCCCTTCACCCGGTTTGAGCCAACGGTTAGCAGCCCAAGGTGTAACAATATAAGCCACTAATAATGACGCAAACATAGCCATTGGCACATTAAATGCGATGGGGAAAAAATATTGCCCTGCCATGTCTGTCACCACCACCAACGAACCAAACACCAACATAACGGCAAACGTCGCTAAATTGGTTGGGTTCCCAATTTCGTTAGTGGCCTCAACGGTGACATCCACCTTATCCTTTAACCATAAGCTTTTATAATGCCTATGAATATTCTCAATCACCACAATTGAAGAATCCACTAATAACCCTAAAGAGAGAATTAAACCGAACAAAGTGACTCTATTGATGGTGATTCCAAATATATAGTCAGAACCCAGTGTTAAAGCCAAAATAAAAGGCACACTAATCCCAACGATGAGCGCTTCTTTAAACCCAAGAAAAAGCACAATAACAACAAAAACAGAAATGATAGCGATACCCAGATGCTCAATTAAATTATTAACCGCATCATCAGCCTTTTTGCCATCATTACGCGTAATAATGACCTCTACTCCGGCGGGAATAAAACTGTTTTTCATCCGCTCGATTCTATCTAGCACATCATCCGCTACGAAGACCGCATTGGTCCCGGTTTTTTTTGCAACGGCAATAGAAACCGCGGGAATCTCTACCGCAGCGGTGGAACCAAATCTTGGGTCTGCTGGGCCATAAGCAAATCGTGAAAGTTTGTCTCGTTCTTCTCGAGGACCATCAATGATGTCTGCAACATCTTCCATGTAAATAGCTTGTTGATTAAAGCTACCTATTATTAGTTTTTTGACTTGTTCAGCAGACGTTAAAAACCCATCTAAGTAGAGGTTACTAACCTTTCCTTGAATTGCTTGTGTGCCAACCGGGGCCGATACATTACCAGCTTGCAATGCTGCCTGCATTTGGTCTAGCGTAATACCAAAACCCAACAACCTTTCAGGATCAAGTTCGACCCGAACCTCTCTGTCTCGCCCTCCTTTAACGTAGGCAACCGACACTTCATTTAAACTACGTAAACGGTCTACCATATGGTCTGCTAGGCGTTTTAAAGCATAATCATCATATTTTTCTGAGGCTAGGGTAACCGTTAGAATTGGCACATCATCAACATCAACACTTCTAATTAAAGGAACTGAAGCATCAGCAGGTAATTGGTCTTGTTTTCCTAGAACTCGGTCGTAAAGCTTCACGAGCGATTCTTCCTTATCAAGCCCTACTTTAAACTGAACACTCACCACACCCATAGAGTTCAGTGCGGTTGCATAGGTATGATCAACACCAGGTATTTCTCGAATAATGCCTTCTAATGGATTGATCACCAGTTCTTCTATTTCGCTTGGTGTTGCACCCGGCATGCTGACAAAAATTTCGGCGCCCGGCACCACAATTTGCGGGTTTTCCTCACGAGGCGTTAACAAAATAGCGATAATACCCAGCAATACACAGCTGAGCATAAATAACACGGTTAACTTGGAGGTAACGAAAGCATGGGCAACCCATCCCGCCGGATTTAATCGCTTATTATTCACCCACTACATCCCTTGCTTGAATAGAGTCACCCTCTCGTAACCGCTCAGTCGGGGCTGATACAATTTGCTCGCCACCCGTTAAACCGACTAATACTTCAATTTTTCCGCGGGTTGTTTTCCCTAAGCGTAGCCAGCGAAAATGAATGCGCTGTTGTTCGTCAACTATATATACCCCGGTTAAGCCCGCCCTGCTTATCAAGGACTCAACACGAATAACCGGCGAGGACTTGACGCCTACTTTAAAATGAGCTCGCCCAAACATCCCTGGCCGTAGCTTACTGTTATCCGGTAACGAGACTTTTACTTGTGATTTACGCGTTAACGGATCAGCCGATGGAACAACTCGAGCAATAACGCCATGAAGCGATTCATCAAGCGCATCAATAACCAGCTCAACAGTTTCTCCTCGACTGATATTTTTTAACTGTCCCTCGCCAATATACGTTTCAAATAACAAACCGTCAGCTGACTCAACTGTTAGTAAAGGTATAGCAGGTGCTGCCAAATCTCCTTCACGTTTATGCCGCCCCACTACCACACCACTAACTGGACTTGTAATTTGAGTATATTGACGCTGCGCCTGAGTTGTTTGTAGCGCTGCTTTAGCTTCGCGTAATGTGTCTTGCGCGATATCCCGCTGCAATCGTACTTTTCTGAGTTTGTTTTCAGACACGCTGCCACGCTCAAATAATGCTTGGAAGCTTTCCAGATCGGTTTGCGCATCTTTTAATGCCGATTTTGCTTTATCCACCAACGCGGTGACTTGCCGAATAGCACCTTCAACATCCGCACCATCCAATACCACTAATGTTTGTCCGGTCGTCACCGAATCACCTTCACGCACCAAGATTTTCTTAATATAGCCCGTGCTTCTAGAGGCAACATCAACACGATGATCTGAAACAATAGAGCCTGTTGTTCGATAAACTATTGGTAGACTCTCAACTTGCACCTGTGCTGTTTGCAGTGCCCAAGGTTCTTTCACTGCTTTTTCAGCCTTAGGCTGCTCAGAACACCCTAATAGGTTAACCAGCAAACCTATTGACAGCATAAGTGTTAATTGCTTTTTCAAAAAACTCATGTATTAGGGCCCCTCTCATCGGCCACTGTATTGATGGTATTAATATTGTTTTTCAATAGTTGTATAACGTGTGACGAAATAACACTTGGGTCACTATAAGATGTCTTCCATCCCGGTAAGTATTGACACATAGGTCTGGTAGCTGAGTGCGATAGCACCAACCAAATACTGGAGACGGTTAACATGTAATGGTCAGCCTCAGGGGCAATATCCTGAACCAAGGCTAGAACCATTTTAAAGGGCTCTAATAGCACTTCTTCAGCCACTAACTTCAACCTCGCCTCATCCCCATCCAGCAACTCCCACATGACTAACGCCCTAACGTTTTGATCGTCATTAACCATCAAGGCAAAGCGCTCGATAAAACTTTCAAGTCGCTCTAGCGGTGCCCCTGTGTTTGAAACAGAGCCTGCTATGGCAGTCGCCTTATCAACAAATGAGTGTTTCAGCACTTCAAAATATAGCGCGTGTTTATCGGGAAAGTGATGGTAAATTGCGGCGGTACTCAAGCCAACCAATTTAGATAATTCACGCATAGAAACGCCGTTATAGCCTTTAGCGGCAAATAACGGTGTGGCCTTATCCAGTATGTTAATGCGTGTATTTATTTCTTTGCTTTGTGCGTTCATCTACCAACTGGTTACTTAACGTTCGTTAAGGCGAATTTTACTACATAAAATACCGCGACGCAACATAGGCCAAACAATGAAAAAACAATGCCTTTAGCACTTAAGCGAGCTGTTTTTAGGCGTTAGAATCGTTATAAAAGTAAGTGGAGTTGGCCGATAAGCCGGGTTCTGTCGAGGACAGTCATTCATCTGGGATGCATATCACTATGCACCTCGAGCGACCTACCCAGAAGCCGTGTGGGCCACACGTTGCAACTTACGTTGCTACTTCTCTATTTGGTCTTGCTTCAAGTGGGGTTTACCATCGCCGTGATACGTTACCGTACACGCGGTGCGCTCTTACCGCACCGTTTCACCCTTACCGGTCTACCAGTAGACTTAGGCGGTTTCCTTTCTGCTGCACTATCCGTAGGCTCACGCCCCCCAGGCGTTACCTGGCACTTTACCCTATGAAGCCCGGACTTTCCTCCCTGCTTGCGCAGAGCGACTGCCTGGCCAACTCCGCATGCAGTGTACAAACTAATACCTCTTCGATCAATTTTATTAATTATTATTTAGCCTTGTTAAGCAATAAGAATGCACCAAATCATTTTAAACACCTATTATTAAGGTTCTTGATAGTTTACATTGATTCAATTATTAGAATTAGCTAATATTTTTAATGCATTAAATTATCTTTACCGGCAGATAACATTACTACATAACTTATCACTCAAAAATTTGTAACCGTATTTAGGGAAGAATCTTTCAAATGAAACAATTATTAACCTTATTACTTAGCAGTGTCATTATTTCAGCCCAAGCCGATTCGTCACTAATTGCTGGGAACCTCATTAATCAGCAAAATGTTGAAAAGTTTACACCTTACTTAGATAAACCTATTGTAGATTTAATAACACAAGGCACATTCTCAATAACTATTGGCAAACAGTTTGATATGTCCCCGAACCCCTCTTTTTTAGCGTTGACTGAGGCAAATAAAGGAACTGTCTCAATCGACTCAAAAACAGGTCAAATGATTAACTATCAGGGGGGCTTACCTTTTCCAGAACAACCAACAACTGATGACCCTATGGCCGGACTAAAACTTGCGTGGAACATGCGTTATTCTTATGGTGGTGATACTTCAGTTGTTGACCCTTTTATTTGGGACTATATCAATATGAAAACTGGTAAAGTTGAAAGAAGTATTTCATTTATCGGTAAAACGATGCGCTATAAACACCGACTTTTGATGCCGCCCAAACCGAACCTTCCTAAAAACCCTGCTGACATTTTTAACGGTATTTATCTTCTCGCAAAAGAACCTTTTGATATAAAAAACACTCAATTACTGGTTCATCGATTAGAAGATGATAGTGCACGTGAAAGAACATGGCTGTACTTTTCCGTTCAGCGGCGTGTTCGCCGACTACCTGCCGGACAAACAACCGATGCTTTTTTAGGCAGCGATATCATGATAGAAGATTTTCTCGGTTACAACGGCCGAATAAATGATATGACATGGCGCTACTTAGGAACTCAGCAATTATTAGCTCCAATATATAAACACAGTACGTTGATAAAAAATGTTGAATCAGAAAGCTCGAATGACTATACATTTGGCACCTTTCATGGAGAAGGTGGCTGCTTCCCAAATGTACCTTGGCAACTAAGAGAGCTTCATATTCTTCAGGCGGAGCCTAAACTCACCGATCATCCGTTATCTAAACGTATCTTTTATATAGATGCTCAAACACATATTCCAATTGCCGGGCGCCATTATGATAGAAACAGTCAAATTTGGCGTATAGGTATTAGTGCCTTTTCTCACCCTGACGAGCACCTTGAGCAAAACAAAGGTTCAGGGGTAGCCATTCCAACACTAATTTCAATGATTGATATTACTGCTAAACACTGCACGACACTCAAAATGAAAACTAAAATCAACGACCCGTCTGTCAAACTAAAGGACTTCACCGTTCAGTCTTTACGCAGCCGAGGGAAATAAATTTTTTAAACCTGAGCAAAAACTGGATAACCACACCCTGGTTTTTGCCCTTTTTTTAATCATCAGCTTGTATTTCAAGTGCTCTTTTATACAGCGCTTTCTTTGGCTGACCGGTCAATTGAACTGCCAATTTAACAGCCGTTTTTAGTGAACACTCTTGCAATAAAGTTTCTAGGGTCTTAACGTCTTCATCGGACAGCTCATCCTTTTTATGCTGCTTTTTGTTGACGCCTTCTATCAATACGACAAACTCACCACGCTGCATATTACTATCTGCTTGAAGTAATTGATAAATATCTGCAACCGACCCTGTTGCAATTGTTTCATATGTTTTAGTCAATTCACGGGCAATCGATATCTTATGCGTTGGGTCATACGTAGCGAATATATCGTCCATGCATTTAATAATGCGATGGCTCGATTCATAAAATACGAGCGTACCTTGACGACCCTTATATATCTCAAAAATTGCTTTTCGCGCAGCCGATGTTCGCGGCAAGAAGCCTTCGAAACTAAACCTATCTGTTGCTAATCCAGATGAGCTAAGCGCCGCAATTAACGCACAAGCACCGGGAACTGGCACCACCTCAAAACCAGCCTGCTTGACCCCTTCAACTAAGAAATAACCCGGGTCATTAATAAGTGGTGTGCCCGCATCCGATATCAACGCGATTGATTCGCCAGCGCTCAACTTTTCTAATAAAAACTGACGCTTATTGTTTTCGTTATGCTCATGGTAGGCCGTCATCGCTGTGTTTATCGAGTAGTGATTCAACAAGACTTTGCTATTACGCGTGTCCTCGGCGGCAATCACATCAACCGCCTTAAGCACTTCTAAAGCACGTAAACTGATATCTGATAAATTCCCAATAGGTGTGGCTACAATATAAAGTATGCCTTTATCGTTTGACATCGTTGACCCTGAAAAAGATACTAAGCACTGGTTTGATCATTTTTAATTTTGCGGTTTAAGTCGTTCGTTTATGAGTCCATACAAAAAGAGTTTAATTACGCCTTTCAAACTAGTAGTTATAGCGTTTATCGTACTGCTTTTAGCAAATTGTAGCGCTCTTGAACCGATAGAAACGCCCACGGTCGAACAGTCTAACCCATTGGCAATTCAAGCCCAAGAAGCTTTGTCTCAACAACAATTTTCTCGTGCGGCAATGCTGTTCAAACAACTGGCAAAAAACAGTCAGGCCCCTCTCAAAAACCAATATCTAATATCTGCTATTGAGGCCTATTTTAATGCTGGCGACCTAGCAAATGCTGACTCGCTCATTGACTCTTTACTGACACGTTCATCACAGCTTACCAGTGATAATAAATTATCCCTCGCAACACTCTTACTTGAGCAAGGTAAAGCCGAAGACGCTATTAGCGTATTAATGAGCGTAAGTGAGCTTAATTTAAACAACGAACAACGCATTGATCTTCACACACTGACTAGCTCTGCTTTCTTCCAAGCTGGTAATTTAATCGAAAGTGCCCGCGAACGCATTATATTAGATGCACTCATAAATGAGCCCACTAGCAAGCTCAATAATCAATTGGACTTAGTGAATGTTTTATCTTTATTGTCCGAGCACGCTCTACGTGCTTTATTACCAACAGCTGACAACAATATGGCTGGCTGGGTAGACCTTGCCATTATAAAAAAACAACAAGTCACCTTTATTCCAAACAGTTCTGATGTTGAATCGTGGAAACAACAATACCCCACACACGCCGCGAATGGTTCATTTCTTCTAACCATGGCCAAACAGTCCCAAGAAAACTTCATAGCACCCAATAAAGTAGGCGTTTTCCTTCCAAGCCAAGGCCCTTTCTCACAGGCTGCTTTTAGTGTTCGTAAAGGTATCACCGCTGCTGCATACTCCATGGCCAACAAATGGCCGCTGAATATTCATTTTTACGACACCTCATCTACACCCATTGAAACGCTTTATCAACAAGCCATAAGCGATGGCGTTAACATCATTATTGGCCCACTGGACAAAAAAAACCTTAGTAAAATAGCCTTATTACCTGATTTACCCATCCCTGTTATTGGGCTCAATAAAAATGGTAGTCATCATAGCCCTCATTACGTTGAGTTCTCGTTGTCACCCGAAGAAGATATTACGCAAATACTTAGTTTTGCTTGGCTAAAAGGGCACCAAAAAGCATTAATTTTAACGCCTCAATCAAACAGTGGCGAACGATTAGCCGGTCATTTTTCATCGCTTTGGCAAAAACTTGGTGGACAAGTTCTAGATGTACAAACATACGAAGCTAATCAAGCAGACTACTCCACTGCCATTAAAAGCCTGTTACAAATTGACGACAGTGTTTACCGCTTTAAACAACTTCGTCAGCGCCTTAACCTGAACATCAAATTCGAAGAAAGACGTCGTCACGATGCAGACTTTATCTTTTTATTGGCAAGCCCTCGTGAAGGCCGCTTAATCAAGCCACAATTACGTTTCCACCGCGCTGCCGACATTGCTGTTTTTAGTACTTCCAAAATTTACGAGGGTGAGCAAAACAAAGGGGCAAACCGTGATTTAGATGACGTTTTTTTCTGTGACATGCCCTGGCTTATCGAACCTAATAAGCAACAAAATAGCTCTCTCAACCAGGCACTAAAACAATGGCCCAATACTCGTGGGTTACACCGTCGATTAACTGCCTTTGGTTACGATGCGTATCAACTTATTCCACATTTAGAACACTTGAAATCCAACCATTTTGCTCGCCTTGATGGCAAAACCGGTATTCTTTCAATGAATAATAACGTCATTAACAGGCAATTGAGTTGCGGCCAATTCCAGCGCGGTCAAGTCAAATCACTAGGCCTGGCACCTCACCTTGAGCGCACGATGAATATGCAATCAGTAGTGCCTTCTCCTCAACACACCGAACAAGTTAATACTGCCCCCCTTTAATGGACTCATCTAATGCTCTTGGTCAACAAAACGAGAACTTAGCACTTACATTTTTACGTCAAAAAGGTCTTGTTCTTATACAAAGAAACTATCGTACTCGCTTGGGTGAAATTGACTTAATTATGAAAGACAATGACTACACCGTTTTTGTTGAGGTTCGTTACCGTTCCTCAACGAAATTTGGCGGCGCTTTACTGTCTGTCGATCGACGCAAACAAGCTAAACTTATAAAGTGTGCTCAACACTACATTGCCAACACATCAGGCCAGCAAAACTTTCGATTTGATGTAATCGCAATTTCACCCTCCTCTAGCCAGCATGAGATACAATGGGTTACCAACGCATTTGATGAGTTCTAACATGAGTTTACAAGAAAGAATCTATCAACACTTTACCGATAGCATTCAAACAAAACACGACGCTTTAGAGTCGCTTCCCAACTCCATTGAATTAGCCGGCCAAGCTATTGTCCAGAGCTTACTTAACAATGGCAAAGTTCTAACCTGCGGTAACGGTGGGTCGGCAGGGGACGCGCAACATTTTTCTTCTGAAATGCTTAATCGTTTTGAACGTGAGCGCCCTAGCCTACCAGCTATTGCACTTAGCACAGACACCTCAACGCTAACCTCCATTGCAAACGATTATTCGTATGACGAGGTGTTTTCTAAGCAAATACGTGCACTGGGGCAAGCGGGCGATATTTTATTAGCCTACACAACAAGCGGAAACTCCAAGAACATCGTATCAGCCATCAATGCTGCGCATGACCGAGAAATGTTGGTGATCGTCATTACTGGTAAAGATGGCGGCACGATAGCCGCTAATGATTTATTACAAGATAGCGACATTGAATTAAGGGTACCGTCTAACTCAACGGCCCGTATTCAAGAAGTCCATCTTTTAATCACCCATTGTCTTTGTGACCTGATCGACTTTCAATTATTCGGATAAACAACATGTTTTTTAAAAAAGCTTTTATAGTACCCGCTTTACTGTCCATCGTTTTATTATCAGGCTGTGCAGCTGTTGCTGTTGGAACCGCCACCACAGGCGCTGCCGTTGTTCATGACAGACGCACCACTGGCACCGTCATTGATGATCAAACCATTGAACTTAAAGCGTTGGGTGTCTTATATGGCGTAGATAATATTCGTATAAACACACACGTTAATGCTACTTGCTATAACGGTATCTTATTGCTAACCGGTGAAGCACCAACAGAAAGCCTGCGCAACGATATTGCAAATAGATTGCGCAAAATACCAAAAGTCCGAAAAGTACATAATGAAATTCTAATCGCTGCGCCAAGTTCCTTAGTCTCTCGTAGCAGTGACGGCCTGATTACCAGCAAAGCTAAAGTTGCTTTATTTAGCCTTAATAAAATAAAAGGGTTTGATCCCACTCGCGTCAAAATTGTTTCTGAAAACGGTGTCGTTTATTTATTAGGTATTCTAAAACAGCACGAAGTAACCCCTGTCATTGAAACAGTTCGGCGGGTAGGCGGTGTTCAACGTGTAGTGAAGTTGTTTGAAATTACTGACTAATGAGAAAAAAAAATGACGACTTTTTACAGCAGTTAACCGGGCTTTATCACGAAAAATCACTTTTCTTAGACCCCGCTGACTGTTGGAGTTACGGCTATGATAACAGCCGACGACACAAAGAACCCCTTGCTGTTGTTTTCCCTAGCTCTCATCAACAAATAATTGATACCGTACTATTATGTAACACTCATAATATAGCCATCACTGCACGTGGCAGCGGAACCGGCACAACAGGTGCTAGCGTACCATCGAATGGTGCCATTATCTTATCCACCGAGAAAATGGATAATATCATCAGCATAGATCCTGATAACCGCATGATGATTGTTGAACCCGGTGTAACTAATCAGGCCATTCAACAAGCGGCGGCAGAACATGGTTTCTTTTGGCCTCCCGACCCAACCAGCGCAAGCATTTGCACTGTTGGTGGAAACCTTGCTTATAACTCAGCTGGCCCACGGGCTGTGAAATACGGCACACCACGCGAGAACACATTAGGGCTAACCTGTATTACCGGCAGTGGAGAAACCTTAAAAACCGGCGCAAACACCACAAAAAGCGTCGTCGGCTACGACTTAACTCGACTCATTATTGGCTCTGAAGGCACCTTAGCCATTATTAGCCAAGCAACCCTAAAACTAACACCTTTGGCTGAAAGCAAACGCACACTTCAAGCTACTTACGATTCTATTCAAGCCGCGGCTAATGCCATTGCACGCATCATGGCACAACCAATCACCCCTTGCGCCTTGGAGTTTATGGATGGAACCGCAATTTCACTGGTTAAAGAAGACGCCCAATTAGATTTACCTGATAATGCACAAGCCTTACTAATGATAGAGGTTGATGGTGATCAATTTGGGCTGGATGCCATTGCAGATAAAGTCGCAGCGAGTGCATCGGTCGATGGCCTCATCGACATTCATATTGCCCATACAGCTGAACAAGTTAAACAGCTTTGGTCTGCTAGAAAAGCCCTTTCTCCATCACTTCGAAAAGTCGCTCCAAAAAAAATAAATGAAGACGTGGTTGTTCCCGTTAGCCATATTCCTAAGTTAATTAATGGCCTTCAGGCACTATCTAAACGTTATCAAATCCCTATTGTTAATTTTGGTCATGCAGGAAATGGAAACATTCATGTTAATCTTCTCGTTCAGCTTGAGCAGCTAGATAGAGCAAAAGAATGTTTAGCCGAGGTATTTGAATTAGTCATACAACTTAATGGCAGCCTATCTGGCGAGCACGGTATCGGGCTTGAAAAACGTGATTATATTAATTTAGAACTAGAAGCCACAGCTATCGGCATTATGAAAAAAATTAAGGCTCAATTTGACCCCAAAAATCTATTAAATCCGGATAAGGTATTTCCAATAGACGCATAAAATGGCTTGCCAAACCAGATGACTAACCCTTATTCTTACAGTAAGGAAGCAAACAGTAAGGAATTACCATGACGACTTACCAACATATTTTAGTAGCCCTAGACCTCAGCGAACATTCCTTATTTGTTTTAAAAAAAGCGCACGAGCTTGCTCAACAAAACCACGCCAAATTATCAGCTATTCATGTTATTGAACCCCTTGTAGAGTCCTCACATTTGGCATTTGATGGGACTATCTCAACTGATTTATTACCGGTTCAAGATGAGATTGAAGCGTCAGCAAAAAAGAAACTCAGTAAACTCGCCGCTTCCATCGACCTAGCAGAAGAAAACCAATTAATCCAAATTGGCCGCCCCGCTGATACGATTCATCAGCTCAGCAAAGACCTGCCATGCGACCTTATTGTGGTGGGAAGTCATGGACGACGTGGACTTAGTTTATTACTCGGCTCTACCGCTAATGCAGTCCTACACGGTGCAACCTGTGATGTATTAGCCGCTAGGGTTAATGACTAGCTTAGGCTTCTAAGTCCACGCGCATTGATAAGTCGACAGCTTGAATATTTTTTGTTAACGCGCCTACCGAAATAAAATCCACACCTGTTTTAGCAATATCTCGGATAGTCGATAAATTAACATTACCCGACGCCTCTAGTTTCGCAACGCCTTTATTAAGCTCAACCGCTTCACGCAATTGCTCTAAAGTGAAGTTGTCTAATAACAAGATGTCCGCTTTCGCTTCAAGTGCTTGTTTCACCTCGTCTAAGTTTTCAACCTCTACCTCAACATCAACCAGCGAGCTGCTTAGACGAGCAGCAGCGACCGCTTTTGCAATTGAACCAGCCGCCATAATATGATTTTCCTTTATCAACATACCATCGTACAAGCCAACCCTATGATTAGACGCTCCGCCACAGCGAACTGCATACTTTTGCGCCAACCGTAAGCCAGGGATTGTTTTACGCGTATCTAATACGGTCGCTGACGTACCTTCAACTGCTTTCGCAAATTGCTTAGCAAGTGACGCTGTTGCCGATAAGGTCTGCAACATATTTAACGCTGCGCGTTCTCCTGTTAATAAAGCCCGTGCAGAGCCTGATAGGTAACACAAGGTATCACCAGCATATGCCTGCTCGCCTTCTTTAAACTGCCAATCGATGACAACCTTTTCATCCAGCTTTTTAAAAACCGCATTCACCCATGCTTGGCCACATACCAACATGGCTTCACGCGTTAGAATAGTTGCTTTAGCTAATTTATCTTCTGGAATGACCAGTGCGGTTAAATCACCACTACCAACATCTTCTGCTAAAAACCGACAAACATCTTCGTCTATTATTTTGGGGTCGAGCATAAAAATCCATTCACCTGAAAAATAAAAAAAGCCTCTTTGTTAGAGGCTCTTTATTATCACATAATTTAATGCTAATAAGAATCTCATGCCAAGCCAGGTTCAGCACTTTTTGATGTCATTAGGCTCTTCATTCCCGCTAACACCCTGTCTACTAGCGGCGCCCTTTCTTGACCAATAATAGTCATTCGTTTTTGCCTAAACGCTTCTGCTAAATCATCCAGACTAATATCCATTGCTTTAACGCCGCAATCATTCACAAAAAGACATTGCATAGTAACCGAACTTTTCCAAGACAATTTGGCACGTAAAACACCACCATCTTCCCCCGTATACTCAACCCAATCACCAACATCTATTTTAGATGCCAACTTGCTGAATTTATCGTTTGGCATTTGTGCTTTTTTGCTTTCAAGCTCTTGTAATAAGTCCTCTTCTAGGCTGGCATACATTTCCTCGTTTAGCTCAACCATTACAACCTTTTCGACACTAGCAACATCGCTTGGCTCCCCCTGCCCCATCGCCAAAAGTTGCTTATGCCAAGATTCTAATTCTTTAAAAAATGTAGCTGATTGATGAAAGTCACATGAAATATTTTCCAGTCCAACTTTAATATCTTTCAGTAATCTGGCCAAACTATTAATAATCAACTCTTTAGCTTCATAGTCTACTGGCTCAACGACACTGACCACAAGCCTATCAATCACATCAATACATTGTTGACTTTCTTGCGGCTCCCTTTCTTTTCTTAACAAAGCTAGCACAAGCACATCCTTCCATGTCTCATCCAAGAAAATTTGAACAAATTCAGGGATAGATTTACCATTTATCCGCAAAGCAATTTCATAGGCGGCTTGACGTTTTGTTAACTCTAGTTGTTCAGAGCTTTTTGTTGCTTTACGAGAACGCTCCTCTAACAAATCAACCTGGCGCTGCTGCTGCTCCATAAAAACGCCAAGCTCATCGCAAAGCCCCACAAATATACCTACATCATTATCGAACTCCATCAAAACCCGCATCACCAACTCTTCCATTTTCTCAAAGATCGAACTTTTAATTTGTTGGTTATTTCCGCTGACGCCTAGGCCTGCCTGTGACATCGCATTTAAAAACTGTCTAGCAGGATGGCTTTTTTTTGCAAAAAAGTCCTTATCTATCATCGCAACTTTTAAAATTGGTATTTGTAATTGTGCAATCATCGCTCGAACTGTATCAGGCAACTGCCGATCTTGTAATATCACATCAAAAAACATTGCAACAACGTCAATTAACGTGTCATCTTGTTCAGCATACGGTTGACGTTGTCCGTCAACTTGGATTTTTTCACCCACTTGTAATCGAACACTTTCAGATAAATCAACTTCCTCCCTTGCACCTTCTTTTTGTAGGCTCGTTAATACCTCAATAAGCTTTGTTGTTGGCAACTGACTTCCAGATACAGTTAAACCATCGGACACAAAATTTTCACCCTGTAGAGACCGATGTAACTGCGCCATCTTTATTAAGTCAGCATATATAACTGGATCGATCCCCATTGATGTTAAAGAGGCGACTCCAACGTGCCCTCCTTGAATTTCTGGCATTTGAGTTTGCCCTATCATTGAAGATTTCGTATCTGCATGGGTCAATGACTGTGTATCTTTTATGTTCAATGAGCCATGATTTGCAATCTTATGCTTAGGGAGCTTAGGCATAATATTAGCCTTAATAAAAAGCTCATTCACCTCTTTAAGCACATCACCTAAATTACTTAAGACCGCTTGTGAAAATGATCTATTAATGATCTCAAAGCCTTTTTTTGAAAACAGCTCAGTACTCATTAAATCTGTAAACGTATTTAGTAAAACAGCTGGTCCAAAAGGGTTTTCGCTTGCCTTAAGCTCTTTTACGCTCATCAAAAACCCAACCCTGTGCCTCAAAGCATACAAGACATCAGATAAATCACTTGTACAAGTAGATATATATTCATCAAGTAATAATTGGTTTTCAATGTCATCTGTTTCAACTAATTGCAAACTAGACCAATCTTTCACTTCAATCGTTGCTATCAACCCACGAGGAACATTTACATTACCTCCATTTGAAAAACCTGATATATTTTTAACGACCTCTTCGATGTAACGTGACGAAACTTGCTGCGACTTCTTCTGAAAGACTTTGATGTCAGTGAGTGCATCATCCAATTTTTTACTGCCTTTACCATCAAATATTTGCAACTTGATTTGCTCTAACTGGTCGTTTAAGCTTTGCTCAAACTCATTCTCCAACTTTTTTTGTAAAAAACCTTTTAATAAACCAACTGACGCATTAATTAAGTTTCGTTTATTTGATTCCATAGTACTCCTCGGAGGCTGGTTATTACTTTGACGAGCAGGAGTCTCTATATTTTTTACATTCTTCATAACGTTAAGAAGTTACTTTAATATACATAGAGTATAGTCAGCTTATGTATAAAGTTGTGCGCTAGAGCACATATTTAGATACCCTCATTTTATATGCCTGACACACCAACAAATATTCGCCTAGGTCTACTAGAAACTGCTGAATTTAAAGCTTCGCCGAATAAAAACGAGCGTCCAAACCCTTTTGATATTCGGTTAATTATTGTGCATGGAATCAGCCTGCCCCCTGATCAATTTGGAGCGGGTTGGATTGATGATTTTTTTCTTAATCAATTAGACCCTAAACAACACCCGTATTTTCAAGAGATTTGCACTCTTAAAGTGTCTTCACATTTATTAATCCGTCGTGATGGTAGCGTGACGCAATATGTTCCGTTTCAAGAACGTGCATGGCATGCTGGTGTTTCACAGTATGCCGGCGAGGACAACTGTAATGATTTTTCTATCGGCATAGAATTAGAAGGTGCGGACCATATCCCTTATACAGAGAAACAATACCAAGCACTTAGTTGCTGCTGCCAAACTTTGATACAACATTATCCTGAGCTTTCTACAGAAACCATCGTTGGTCATTGTGACGTTTCTCCGGGCCGAAAAACTGACCCTGGCGAAAGCTTCGATTGGCAAAAATTTAGGACGCTACTGACTGGCCGTTGAGTCTTCGCCTCGGAACATATCTATCAACATCATTACAACGCCAATTGAAATGGCTGAATCAGCAATATTAAATACGGGCCAGTGGTAAGAATTATAATAAACGTCTATAAAATCAATAACATAACCATAGGCAACCCGATCATATAGATTACCTATTGCACCACCCAAAATCAATGACAGGCTCACGGCCATCCATTTTTCTTTCGGCTTCAAACGGCTTAACCAAATCACCAAAATCAGTGTTGCAATCGATGCGATTGCGACAAAGAACCAACGTTGCCAACCACCGGCGGTACTTAAAAAACTAAACGCCGCGCCTTTATTATGCACATACGTTAAATTCACGAACGGCATAACATCAATAGACTCGTATAAGCTAAAAGATGCAACCACCCAAAGTTTACTGACCTGATCCAGAACTATAACCAGCAGTGACAATCCTAACCACTTAAACATACGGCTTACTCTAAGCGAACAGTCTTTGCTCACCGCTGCCTTCTATATTTTCTACGCAACGCCCACATAGTTCAGGGTGCGTTTCAGATTCACCCACATCGTGACGGTGATGCCAACAACGAATACATTTTTCATGCTCACTGGCAGTAACGGTGATGAATAACTGAGCATTATCCGTTGCCTTTGCCTGCTCGGGTTTGTCTGCAAGAGGTTTTACTTCGGCATATGAGGTAATAAAGATAAAACGTAGTTCATCGTTCATCTTAGCCAGTGTTTCATATAATTCACCCTCACAATACAAGATGACGCTTGCATCTAAGCCAGAACCAATTAGACCTTCTTCTCTGACGCGTTCCAGCTCTTTACTAACCAATTCACGCATCTCTATCACCGGCTTCCAAAACGCCAACTCATTACTTACTTCAGTATCCTCAATCGGGAAACCGTCATAAGCAGTGGCCAAAAACACTGACTCTTCACGTTCACCTGGCATTGCTGACCAAATTTCCTCGGCTGTATAACTGAGTATTGGTGCTACCCAACGCACTAATGCTTCGGCAATATGGAACATTGCCGTTTGCGATGAACGCCTTGCTAAGCTATTTTGTTGTAATGTGTATTGGCGGTCTTTAATGACATCTAAGTAAAAGCTGCCCATTTCAACAGAACAAAAGTGGTGGATACCTTGGTGAACTTGTAAAAACTGGTATTGATCATAGTGTTTCAATACGTCTTTTTGAACATCACGGGTTTTTTCAACCGCCCAACGATCTAAGGGCAACATATCAGCAAACGCTACCATATCTTTTGCTGGATCAAAGTCATTTAAATTTGATAACAAATAACGTGCGGTATTTCTCAATCGACGATAAACATCAGATGCTCGTTTTAAAATTTCATCCGAGACAGTCATTTCGCCACTGTAATCATTAGCTGAAACCCAAAGGCGTAAAACATCCGCTCCAAGGGAGTTAATCACCTTTTGAGGCGCAATGACATTGCCTTTTGACTTAGACATTTTCATACCTTTCGCATCGACGGTAAAACCATGTGTCAAAACAGCCTTATAAGGTGCTTGATCATTCATGGCAACCGATGTCAGCAAAGATGACTGAAACCAACCTCGATGTTGGTCTGACCCTTCAAGATACATATCCGCTGGAAACGTTAATGCTTCACGCCGCTCTAAAACACAGGCATGCGTTACACCAGAATCAAACCATACATCTAAAATATCATTAATTTTACTGTACTCATCCGCTTCATCACCTAGCAATGTCGAAGCATCTAAATCAAACCAGGCTTCAATACCCGACTCTTCTATAAGAACCGCCACTTGCTCAATCAAGCCAGCCGTATTGGGGTGTAATTCACCCGTTTCTTTATGCACAAACAAAGCAATCGGCACGCCCCAGTTGCGCTGACGAGAAATACACCAATCTGGCCGCCCCTCAACCATGCTATTAATACGCGCTTCACCCCACTCAGGCACCCAGTTAACCCGTTTAATTTCTGCTAAGGCCTTCTCACGTAGGTTATTTTTATCCATTGAGATAAACCACTGTGGCGTCGCCCTAAAGATAATAGGCGTTTTATGTCGCCAGCAATGTGGATAGCTGTGATTTAACACTTCTGAATGCACGAGCGCACCACGTTCTTTTAAAACGTCAATCACCTCATCATTCGCATTGAAAACATGTTTACCAGCAAACAAAGGAGTACTGACTAAAAACACGCCATTATCGCCAACAGGGTTGTCCACTGGTAACTTATATTGCTGACCAATAATATAATCGTCCTGCCCATGGCCCGGCGCAGTGTGCACTGCACCTGTGCCTGCCTCAGCCGTTACATGATGACCGACAATAATAGGAACAACACGATCATAAAACGGGTGACTCAGCGTCATATGTTCCAAATCTTTACCTTTGCAATACCCAAGCACACGGTAATCTTCAATGCCATAACGTAACATTGCATCTTTTAATAACTTTTCCGCCAAAACAAGGCGCTCATCACCGCTTTGAACCAACACATAATCAAACTCAGGATTTAATGAAACCGCTTGGTTCGCCGGTAAAGTCCACGGTGTAGTCGTCCAAATAACGACGGAGATAGGGCCCTGCCCAGGTGCATTATCACTGCTGTGGAGTTGTTGTAAAAACCTTGACTCATCATTGACCGTAAAACGCACATCAATGGCTGGTGAACGTTTATCTTCGTATTCCACTTCTGCTTCTGCTAACGCAGAGCCACAATCGGTACACCAATGCACAGGCTTTGATCCCTTATGCAAATGACCTTTTTCAATAATACGGCCTAGTGAGCGAACAATATCCGCCTCAAATTGAAAACCCATACTCAGATAAGGACGCTCCCAATCACCAAAAACACCCAGACGCACAAACTCTTCTTTCTGCATAGCTACTTGTTTGGTCGCATAGGCTCTACAGGCTTTACGAAACTCAGCTGCTGACACCTTCACGCCTGCTTTGCCGATTTTCTTTTCCACCATCAATTCAATAGGCAGGCCATGACAATCCCAACCTGGCACATAAGGCGAGTCAAAACCTTGCAGGGTTTTACTCTTTATAATCATATCCTTAAGTACTTTATTCACCGCATGACCAATATGAATAGGGCCATTTGCATATGGCGGTCCATCATGTAGGACAAATTGAGGACGACCAGCAAATTTTTCACGTATTTTCTGGTACAACCCCATTTCCTGCCAACGTTTCAACGCATTGGGTTCACGGTTAGCAAGGTTAGCCTTCATCGGAAAGCTGGTTTTTGGCAAGTTCAGTGTTGTTTTGTAATCCATGATGCTCTTAGGATGTTAATGTCTGATTAAAGTATGTTTTAGCTTGTTCAGAATCAATTAAAATTTGCTGCGTTAACTGTTCTAAATTTTCAAATTTTTTCTCTTCGCGTAATTTTTTTGCAAACGCAACGACAACGCGTTGACCATATAAGTCACCAGAAAATTCAAATAGGTGTGCTTCTAATAAAACCGCTGTTGCTTCTTCAATGGAAGGCCGCGTTCCAACGTTCGCAACCCCTTTATATACCACGCCCGATTCGAGTGTTATTGTAACGGCAAAAACACCTTTAAGCGGAGTTTTTCTATTTTTCACCCGGATGTTAGCCGTAGGAAAACCCAACTCTCGCCCTCGTTTGTGCCCATGCATAACACGACCCGACATACTAAAGCGCCTATTTAAATAAACCGCCACTTTATCTAGGCGCCCATTTTCCAACGCACGTCGAACTAATGTACTACTAACACGCTCATTTTCAATTTTAAAAGAATGGGAGCGCTGTACGGAAAAACCATATTTTTCTCCCGCGACTTTTAAATACTCAAAATTACCTTGGCGATTTTTGCCAAAACAAAAATCATCACCCACGATCAATAATTGAACATTAAGCCGTTGTACCAACATTTCTACAAACTGCCCTGCAGACATATTCGCCAACAAGTCATTAAAACGCACAAGATAAAGCGCATCAACGCCGGTTTCCGACAACTGCTCTATTTTATCTCTCGCAGTCGACACACGTGCAGGGGCTGCCTCAGCCCGAAAATATTCAATAGGTTGTGGCTCAAAACACATAACAACTGCTTGCAAGCCTAAGCTTTTCGCCTGTTCAATTAAGGCGCTCAACACCATCCGGTGTCCAACATGAACACCATCAAAATTGCCGATAGTTAACACGCTACCATTTGGAAAAGCCTGCCCATCTGGCAAGTACCTAATTAATCTCATAAATTATTTGCCCTTAAGTAACAAATGCCGAGGACGCACACCCACTAAGAACGCGGTCGTAACATACAACAAAACCACCATGAGTATTTCCAACGTTAAATGCAAAACTCGGTCAAACGCACCCCATTCATACCACTGAACTGGCGAATAATCATAGGCATAGATGACACCGACAACCAGGTTGGCAATCAACACTTTTATAACAAAACTCACCCACCCTTGTTGAGGTTTGAACGCTTCAGATTTTATCAAAATAGTAAATAACAAACCGGCATTAACAAAAGCCGCTAACGATGTTGCCAAAGCCAGGCCTGCATGTTGAAAAAAGAATACTAAGACAACACTCATTAACATATTTGAAACCACGGCAATAATACCAATTTTAACGGGCGTTTTCATATCTTGCCTCGCGGTAAAACCCGGCACCAATACCTTAACAAGGATAAAGGCAGGCAGGCCTATTGAGTAAGCCATAAGACTTAACGATGCATTATCGACATCAGTACTTGTAAACGCATCGTACTGAAACAGTGTTGCTAACATTGGCTGAGCTAGAAAAAACAAACCTGCTGCTGCTGGCAAACCAAGAAACACCACCCAACGTAAGCCTGTGTCCAGGCTTGCAGAAAAGTCTTTAGTCTTACCTGCCGCGTGGCTTTTAGATAAATTAGGTAAAATGACAGTTGCCAAGGCAATACCAAATATACCGAGCGGAAATTCCACTAAGCGATCAGAAAAATAAAGCCATGAAACACTGCCAGCCACTAAAAATGATGCCAGCAAAGTATCTACCAACAAGTTAATTTGCGTTACCGACACACCAAATAAGGCTGGTAACATTAACTTCATAATTTTCTTAACGCCTGCATGTCCACGATCAAATGACATTCTAGGCAATAAACCCAACTGTTTTAAGTAAGGAAATTGAAAGGCAAGTTGAGCGATTCCTGCCAACAAAACAGCCCACGCTAACGCCATAATTGGCCTTTCAAGCAAGGGAGACAACCAGCATATTGCCGCTAAAAATGATAAATTCAATAACACTGGCGTTACCGCAGGAATTGCAAACTTACCGTAGGTGTTTAAGACACCACCGGCCATGGCTGTCAGTGAAATAAAAAATAGATAAGGAAATGTTATCCTCAACATATCAACGGCCAACTCGTAGCGTGAGCCTGTTGAGTCAAAACCCGGGGCAAACATATAAATTAAAACTGGCGCTCCAATAACACCCAGTAACGTTATAAAAAATAATACTGTTGCCAGCGTACCAGCCGTTTTAGCCAGCAATTCTTTTAGTGCTTCGGTTGACTGAGTCTCTTTATATTCTGACAAAACAGGTACAAAGGCCTGTGAAAATGCACCTTCTGCAAATAAGCGCCGCATAAAATTTGGAATTTTAAAGGCCACAAAAAATGCATCGGTACCTTCGCTCGCACCAAAAAAAC
This sequence comes from Cycloclasticus sp., assembly GCF_019090545.1. Lineage (NCBI taxonomy): Bacteria > Pseudomonadati > Pseudomonadota > Gammaproteobacteria > Thiotrichales > Piscirickettsiaceae > Cycloclasticus > Cycloclasticus sp. Next base: position 39,517 of record NZ_JAHRVT010000040.1, read on the forward strand.
GCGCGATAACAATGTCACGAACAAACCCCAGAACACGCGAAATCATCGTCATGCTGCCCACAATAGCAGTCGATTTTATTAACGTTTTACTCAGCGCCTTAACCTCTGTTTATTAAATAGCCCTTACCTTCTTCAGAGGCAAGCTTTATTAGTATCGAGTTGATTCTAGTTATGTTCAAACTTATCAGGCTTTTATTATAAGGGCTGACGGCAATCAACACACCTTCGATTATAAGTTATCGTTGAACAGCCGCCACAATACACTTAGAATCAAATCAGGCAAAAAACGGATAATGAAATTGGCTTCAGATCATAAAAAAACCTCTCGTATTGTTTGGCTAAAACGCTTAATCATTAGCTCATTGTTATTCGTCGTATTACTTATTGCACTGCCTTACGCCATCCAGTTTGGCCTTATCAAAGGGCTTAACAATGCAGCAAGCAAAACGGTCATTATTGATGATGTCGACTTCAATCCTTTTACTGGCAAACTAGCCATTAGCCATTTACGGACGCAAGAACCTCAACAAGCCGACCTCTCGATATCCTCTGTTAACCTGCAAATTGATTGGCTACCCCTATTTAATAAACGGTTGCTCATCAACTCTCTTACAATTCAAGACGCACATATAAAAATTCAGCAAAAAGACTCCCAAACTCTCTATATTGGCAGCATTAAAATTCCTTTGAACGGCGCAAGCCGTGACACGAATGAAGAGGCATCAACAAGTTGGGAATTAGGCTTAAATAAACTTAATATAATAAACAATTCTTTTACCTTTCAATCTGACGCTTTCTCAGACGACTTCACCATCAGCCAGTTAACCATTAATGAAGCTTTTAGTTGGGACCCAAATAACCTGTCCACCCTCTCTTTTAATACACAGCTTAATACATCACCAATCAACGGCCACATTCGTGCTTCTCTGTTTTCTGAACAGCCCTCTGTTAAGGGTCAGCTCAACGTTAAAAACCTAAATCTTAATGCCTTTAAGGCATTAGCAGGAGAAAACATTGAGGAGTTAAAAGGGCTACTCGATACTGATATCAAGTTTTCATTGTTATTAGGTAAAAACAGTATTGATTATAGCCAAACGGGCTCATTATCAATCAAACAAGCTGTGATAACGAGCGCCTCTGTACAGCACACATTGGGATCTGGTGATTGGAGTGGCTCGGTACAAGTAATAACAAGCCCCGAGAAACCAAGCATCAACGCTGAAGGCCAACTAACTCTAAGCGAGCTCTCGAGTACAAATCAACTCACCCAGTTGGTTTTAGCTAATACTCAGACATTAACGGTAAAACAATTAAGCATTAAAAAACTTAATAACATAGCGATCTCATCTGTAGAGGTAGGCGATCTATCGATTGGCAAAACAGCATCAAACAATTCGCTCCTAGAGAGCAAAAAGCTGATTATCGACAAACTCCAATTGCATGATCTTAATAATATCGATATTAAAAAAATCAACATTGATGGCTTGAATGCGGTTCTCGATATCAATAAACAAGGTGACATTCCTTTACTCAACACACTAACCAAGAGCCTACCCGCAGCAGATGAAAAAAAGACCAGCGAGACAAATAACGCTGCTAAGCCTTTTCAATTTCAAGTGGCTAACATAGATATTTCAAAAAACAGTCAAATTAAATTTTCAAAAGAAACTGAGCTGGAACGCGTTGAGAAGAAGATCATGATAGATCAGCTCAACATTGGTAATATTAATTCACTCACACCAAAGAAACCAACACCGATTAATATTCAAGCGACAATAGATCAATTTTCTAAACTGTCCATAAAAGGCCAGGTCGCCCCTCTTAGTGAAAAAATAAACACCTCTATTCAAACTCAGCTATCCGCTTTTGAACTGCATGATTTTTCACCCATTTTTAAAAATGAACTCGGTTACACCATCGAAAACGGGCAACTAAATGCAGACCTGGATATTGATATAAAAGACAATATCCTTGACGGGAAAACCAGCTTAGAAATAAACCAATTAGCACTAGAACCAGCTAATGAAAGTACGGCGAAAAAAATCACTCAACAACTATCAATGCCACTGGAATCTGCTTTATCCATGCTACGTGATGATAACAACAATATTAAACTCAACATCCCTGTTAAAGGAGATCTCGCCTCACCAGATTTCAATATCAGTGATGTGATTAATACCGCTCTAGGAAATGCCTTACAAGGTACCGTAAAAAATGTTTTGAAATATGCACTGCAGCCATACGGCGTGATGTTTATGGCGGCAGAAAAAGCGTATGGCATCGCAACCTCTATCAAATTAGAACCATTGATTTTCCCTCCTGGAGATAGCGTGCTAGCAGAAAACTCAATAAATCAGATAAATAAAATCGGCGAATTAATGCAAAAAAGACCACAGTTAAGCATCCACATCTGTGGTTTTGCTACCCAACATGACCACATGTTTTTACAAAACTTAGCTAACAGTGACAGCGCCGACACCTCAACGTCAACAGCCCCCAATGAAAAACCCCTGCAAGAACCTTTACTAAAACTAGCAAGCGAACGCCAAGTTGCTGTAAAAACCCACCTCGTTAACAACTATCATTTAAAAGCAACTCGTTTATTTACTTGCAAACCCCGTGTTGAAAAAGACCTTAATAACGAAACGACAGCAAAGCCAAGAGTAGAGCTATTAATTTAACGTCACCTACCTATTTAACCCATGAAAATCCCATCAAAGACTCGCTTTTATTAATGCCCTATTGCACCTCGGGCTTGACAAAGCCCGATTATTTCATCAAAATGCGCAATCTTTTTTAATATCACTAGAGGATTTACCTTGGCTAACAGTGCACAAGCGTTAAAACGCGCCAAACAATCAGAACAAAATCGCCAACTTAACATGGCTGCGCGTACACGATTACGCACAAAAATTAAGCGTGTTGTGTATAGTGCGGAAGAAGGTAATGCTGAGGTAACAGAAGCCGCTTATCATGAAGCTGTTCCTTACATTGATGGCGCTGTCACTAAAGGCATTATCCATAAAAACAAAGCTGCTCGCCTAAAGAGCCGCCTTAATGCTCGCATTGTTAAACTTAAGCAAGCATAAGTAGTTATTAAGTTTTATAAAAAAAGCCGACCATATGGTCGGCTTTTTTATTGCCCATAAATTGCCGGCCTATAGCAAGACCAAATTATCGCGATGAATAACTTCTGACTCACCAACATAACCAAGTAACCGTTCAATTTCAGAACTATTGTTTTGCTTAATTTTATCTATATCAGTTGAGCTGTAATTCACTAAGCCACGGGCCAATTCTTCACTACTTTCATTAACACAAACAACTAATTCGCCCCTAGCAAACTCACCATTAACGGCAACAACACCAATTGGCAGCAAACTCACCCCAGACCTTTTTATTGCTTGCGCAGCTCCAACATCTAGTACAACCCGACCTTTGACATCTAAATGCGCTGTTAACCACCGTTTACGCGCCGAAACAGGGGCTTCATTAGGTATTAGCAAGGTCCCTATCGCCCGACCATCAATAATACTTAAAATAACATTTTGCCTTAACCCTGGAGCAATAATAGTTGCCGTTCCAGAACGAGATGCGATTCGCGCTGCTGTTAACTTTGTTTGCATACCGCCTCGCCCCAAAGTTCCAGAACCACCGCTAGCCGCTTGATCTAGAAACTCTTCATCAACACCTACTTCATTTAATAAGGCTGCAGCCGAATTGACTCTTGGATCGCTATCGAAAAAACCATCTTGGTCTGTGAGAATCATCAACAAATCTGCACTCATTAAATTAGCAATAATAGCCGCCAGCGTATCGTTATCACCAACACGTAATTCCTCATTTGCAACCACATCATTTTCATTAATAATTGGTACGACCGAGAAATCTAACAAGGTCTTAATGGTTGCTCTGGCATTTAAATACCGCGTTCTATTTGCCAGATCATCATGTGTTAGCAAAACCTGCGCCGTTTTATAGCCTTCTGCTTGAAAGCTTTGTTCATATGCCTGAATAAGCCCCATTTGACCAACTGAAGCAGCCGCTTGAAGCTCCTGAAGCGCATGCGGGCGAGCGGACCAACCTAATCTCACCATTCCTTCTGCCACTGAACCTGATGAAACAATAATTACATCAATTCCGCGTGCTTTTAATTGGCTAATTTGTGCGACCCAATGATTAATAGCCGAACGATTTAAACCTTGACCATTATTTGTTAAAACGGCGCTACCAATTTTTATAACGCAGCATTTAGCCCGTTTTAAATCGACTCTTGATTTCATTTGAATAAATTAACTATCGTCCTTTGGCTTGTCTGCTTGCTCAACTTCAAGCCTTTTTTGCTCTTCTAGGTAATCCATAATGGCATGAACCAACTGGTTTGTACCTTGCTTTCTAATGGCAGAAACATTGAAGACAGGTCCCTCCCACTTCAATTCATTAACAATCATTTGGCAATAGTTATCCACTTCATCTTCTGGTAACAAATCAATTTTATTCAAGACAAGCCAACGTGGTTTCTTTGCTAAATCACCACCCCACTTTTCAATTTCCTCTATCGCCGCTTTTGCTGCCTTTACTGGGTCAATATCTGATTCGTATGGCTCAACATCTACCACGTGCAACAATAAATTATTTCGCGCTAAATGGCGTAAAAATAAATTACCTAACCCCGCTCCTTCAGCCGCCCCTTCGATAATGCCTGGAATATCTGCAATCACAAAACTTCGTAGCTCATCTGCTCGCACTACACCTAAGCTTGGGTGCAATGTAGTAAAAGGGTAATTGGCTACCTTAGGCTGCGCCGATGAAATTGCCCGAATTAGGCTCGACTTACCTGCATTTGGCAAACCGAGTGTTCCAACATCTGCCAATACTTTTAACTCAAGCCGTAAAACACGTTGCTCACCTTCTGTCCCATTTGAAAACTGTCGAGGAGCTCTGTTTGTACTACTTTTATAACGCGTATTCCCAAGCCCATGAAAACCACCCGATGCAACAAGCAATTTTTGACCTTCTTCGGTGACATCCCCAATTAGCTCGTCTGTGCCATCGTCGTAAACAATAGTCCCCAGTGGAACCGGCACTATTAAGTCTTCGCCACCCTTACCAGTACAGTTACGACTTTGACCTCGCTCACCATGTTCCGCCCTAATTAAGCGATTAAAGCGCATATCGATTAGCGTATTGAGTGCCTCGGTACCTTGCAAGTAAACACTTCCACCATCACCGCCATCACCGCCATCTGGGCCGCCAAATGGGATATATTTTTCACGTCGAAAACTGACATGGCCTTTACCGCCATTACCTGCTTCAACTCTAACGGTCGCTTCGTCTACGAATTTCATGGTTTATGTCTCAATGTTTTATCTATTTGCCACTTGTTTTGACTTAATCTTTTAACGCAATAAAAAACCCTGTCTTAGACAGGGTTTTTTAATACGTACCTGCCGCTATAACCGCAGCGCACTGTTTATACTAAACAGTTTCGATACGAATATATTTTTTACGCTTTGGGCCTTTAACTTCAAATACAACTTTACCTTCTTCTGTCGCAAATAATGTGTGATCTTTGCCCATGCCTACATTTTCACCTGCATGAAAACGTGTTCCTCTTTGACGAACTAAAATATTTCCCGCCAGAACACTTTGACCACCATATCGCTTAACGCCAAGTCGTTTCGACTCCGAATCGCGACCGTTTCTAGTACTACCGCCTGCTTTCTTATGTGCCATGAATCTGTCCTTTGTTTAATTAAGCCGAAATACCAGTAATGAGTACTTCAGTGTAATACTGACGATGACCCATCTTTTTCATATGGTGTTTTCTACGTTTGAATTTAATAATATTCACTTTTTTGTGACGACCTTGAGATTTGACTGTTGCCGTCACCGTTGCGCCATCAATATTTGGTGTGCCAATTTTCAGGCCTGCTTCACCATTTACTAATAAAACTGAATCGAACGTAACTTCGTTACCTTCTTCAACGTCTAACTTTTCGATCTTAAGGAAATCACCCTCGGCGACTTTATATTGTTTACCGCCTGTTTGAATTACCGCGTACATTGTCTAGAGACTCCCTAGT
>NZ_JAHRVT010000041.1:0-61478 GCF_019090545.1 Cycloclasticus sp.
CATCTTCTGTGTCCTCTATTTAAATAATAATACAGAAAATAACTCCTTAACTAACGGCTTTTACTGTCCTAATGAGCGGAACCGCTTCAATTAACCATTGAAAATAATAGGCTGAAATGATCAGAGAAGCTGCTGTACTAATCCTGTTAAGGGATACAAAAAAAGGCCCAGAAGTTTGTATGTTACGCCGGGTCGAAACAACAGGTTTTGCAGCAGGGGCTTATGTTTTTCCCGGCGGTGTCGTTGATGAGCAAGATAAACAGCTTAGGTTAAATAATAACCTTTGTTTTTATACAAATGACACTGATTTATCGATACACGCTTATAAAATAGCGGCTATTCGTGAAACCTTAGAGGAGGCGGGCATCCTTGCCGCTACGAGAAATGATGATATTCAGGTTAACGCAGCATTACGTCAAAAACTGCATAAAGGTTATGTGAGTTTTGAGAGCCTGTTAAGGGAGCACCGTGCATCGCTAGATTTAGACAGGGTTATTTTTTATGACCATTGGATAGCTCCCGATGGTACACCTAAGCGTTTTGATACACGTTTTTTTATAGCCAAAGGCTCAATGGGTCACCAAGTTAGTCATGACAATATAGAAACTGACTCGTCTTGCTGGGCGTTGCCTGAAGAGATTTTATCGCTTTATGAGCAAGGCGAGGTTAAGTTAATGCCAGTAACACATGTTCAACTTAAGCGCTTATCGACCTTTGAAAAAGTAAGTGATATTTTAGCGTTTTCTAAAAAACAGAATAATGTTCCAATCATTGAGCCGCTTCTAAACGTTGACGAAGCAGGCAAGCCAGTCTCCGTCACTATTCATTTGCCAGAAGGGGTTGTTGAATACTCTCTTTATAAGGCCAAAGCTTGAGGTTTAATTTGGAATAAAAATATATATTAGTTTTTGACTCGTCGTCACAAAACCTATATAGGGCATGGACCCAAACGATCATGCGCCGATAAGGAGTAGGCGAATAAGTGAAAAATTCTTAATAGAGTCTAACTAAGGCTTTGAAAATTTTGTTTTCTGCTGAAAAACTAAAGCCCATAGGGAAGTATTACTGAAGAAGTGAGGGGGGTAATATTTTTTGTTTATCCATTTCGTTAGGATACAATCTCTAATCTTTAGAGTTCATAGTGGGGACAGCATGTTTCAAAGTTTTTTCGATAAGCCTTATTTTATGTTGCAGTATTTTGCTGTTTGGGCAGCCTTATTAGGGGTTGCGATTTTCATACTTCTACCTTCGTATTCGGGGGGCTGGTTGATGCCCTTACTGGTGATAGGCTTAACATTAACGATGCGCTTTGATACTATGTTATTGGCTATTGTTCCTGCTGTTTTATTATCTCCAGAGCCATTAGAAACAACAGTTTTTCTGATAAGTTTATTGCCAATTACAGTTTCAATTGGTATTGCGGCTGCGGCTTTAGTACATAATACTAGTCACTCAATTCTTAAACCACGTTGGTTAAATACTTGTATAGGCGAATTAGCTAGTTTACTAGTGAGAACGAATTTTTTTGGTTGGAAAATGGTGCATTATTATCATCATAAACATGCGGATGATGTTGAGAATGACCCGCATTGTCCTAAAGGTAGAGCTTTTTGGCCATACGCAAATACTATGCAAAAAGCTACAGTTGATTACCTTGATGCAAAACATCTTGAATTGCATCACTTACCCAAACCAATTTATATTTTAACGATGGTTCTTGGGGCTCTTATATTTGTAGGTACTCCATTGTTTTGGTTACTTGTATTTGGGCCAACGCTATTTGCAGCAATCTGGATGCCTGTTTTTATTTCAGGGTGGTGGTTGTTCTTTGTCATTAATTATTACAATCACCCGTTTGATGAAAAGGGCGTTAGCACGCCAGTAAATCTTAATACCAAGGTCTGGCACAAATTAACCAATGTTGTGAGTTTTGGCACCCTTTATCACAAGAACCATCATGAGGATGCTAGTTTTTTTAACCCAAGTAAAAAGCCTGCTTCTGAATCAAATTAAAAGACGGCTAATACCTTATTTATTAACCCTTTCTAAACTAGTGTCATGTGAATTGTTTTAACTATTTTGCAGCTGATGTTTCTTAAAATGACATCTCTGGAACATAAGCCGGCACGACTAATCTACCGGCAGTTTTTTGCTTAATTTCTTCAACGCTGATACCCGGTGCTCGTTCTATTAAGTGAAAAGCGCCTTCTTTAATATCCATGACTGCTAAATCGGTCACGACGCGCTTAACACAAGCAGCGCCTGTTAAGGGTAATGTACAGTTTTCCAATAATTTGGAATTATCGCGTTTGTCTGCATGGCTCATGGTAACGATAATATTCTCGGCACCAGCGACTAAATCCATCGCACCGCCCATTCCTTTAACGAGTTTGCCTGGAATCATATAAGAGGCAATATTACCTTGTTGATCAACTTCAAAAGCCCCCAGTACGGTTAGATCCACATGGCCGCCTCGAATCATTGCAAAACTTTCTGCCGATGAGAAAATTGAGGCGCCTAAAGCCGCTGTCACGGTTTCTTTACCGGCATTGATTATATCAGCATCCACTTGCTCTTCGGTCGGGTAGGGGCCAATTCCCAGCAAGCCGTTTTCTGATTGTAGCATCACTTCAATATCACTAGGCACATAGTTAGCCACTAGGGTTGGAATACCAATACCAAGATTAACGTAGTAGCCATCTTTTAACTCTTGAGCCACACGCATGGCAATTTGGTCACGATTTAATGACATTTGAGGCTCCTTAATTTTTAGCTAGAGTGATTTTTTCAATACGTTTTTCGAAACGTCCTTGGATGATTCGGTCAACGTAAATACCGGGAGTATGAATATGGTTTGGGTCAAGCTCACCCACCTCAACAATTTCCTCAACTTCAACAACGGATATTTTGCCTGCGGTAGCCGCCATTGGGTTGAAATTCATTGCGGTATTACGGTAAATGAGGTTCCCCGTTTTGTCTGCTTTCCATGCTTTTACAATGGCAAAATCACCGCTAATACTTTCTTCTAAAATATAGTCTCGGCCATTAAACTGCTTAAGCTCTTTGCCTTCAGCAACAAGGGTTCCAACACCAGTCGCCGTATAAAAAGCAGGTATGCCAGCACCACCGGCACGCATTTTTTCAGCTAAGGTGCCTTGTGGGGTGAGTTCCACCTCAAGTTCACCAGATAGATATTGGCGTTCAAATTCTGCATTTTCACCTACATACGAGGAAACCATTTTTTTAATCTGCTTGTCTTCTAATAACATGCCTAGGCCAAAGTGATCGGTACCGCAGTTATTGGAGACGATAGTTAAACCCTTAACGCCGCTATGTTTAATTTCGCTGATCAAGCCCTCAGGAATGCCACAAAGCCCAAAACCACCGGCAATAATGGTCATATTATCTGCTAGTCCAGCCATTGCTTCTTGGTAGTTTGATACCACTTTGTTAAAACCACTCATGGTTTTACTCCTGTTTAATTTTTTTATGTATAAGGCTTATTGGTAGACTGCGCCAACTTTACTAAGATTAGGTCCAGCAATTTGCTCGCTAATGTAATGTCCAGCGGCGACTAATTTTTTTAAATCAATACCAGTTTCAATGCCCATGCCATGTAACATGTAAACAACATCTTCAGTTGAAACATTACCCGATGCGCCCGCGGCATAAGGGCAGCCACCTAGGCCAGCGACTGAGGCATCAATATTTGCCACTCCATACTCTAAACAGGCCAAAATGTTAGCTAATGCTTGCCCCCGCGTATCGTGGAAGTGCAGCGCTAGTTTTTCTGCTGGCACTGCTTTAATAACAGCCGCGATCATTTCACGTGCTTTGATGGGTGTTCCAATGCCTATGGTGTCGCCTAACGATACTTCATAACAACCCATATCAATCAGTGCTTTGGATACTCGAACAACCTCAGCAACAGCTACATCGCCTTCATAGGGACAGCCTAAAACGCAGGAGGTATAACCGCGAACGCGAACTCCCAAAGTAGCTGCTTTGAGCATGATGGGTTCGAAGCGTTCAAGCGATTGGGCAATACTACAATTGGTGTTTTTTTGGCTGAAGGTTTCTGAGGCGGCAGCAAAAATTGCGACCTCTTTAGCACCACTGTCAATCGCACGTTCAAACCCACGAAGGTTAGGAGTTAATGCGATATACGAAGTACCTTCTCTAGGCGGTAATTGTTGTAGAACAGCTTCTGCATCTGCCATTTGTGGCACCCATTTAGGGCTAACAAAGCTGGCTACTTCTATATGTTGAATGCCGGAATCACACAGTTTGTTTATTAAGGTAGTTTTAACCTCAGTGGGGACAGAGTTTTTAATATTTTGCAGGCCATCACGTGGTGAGACGTCTACAATTCTTACCTGGCTTGGATAATTGCGAAGCATGCTTTACGCCTGTTCCTTAAAAGTAATTAAGGTGGCATCTGCTTCTACAAAATCGTCCTCGCTATAAAATACTTGATCAATCTCACCATCAAAGGGTGCGTTTAAGGTATGTTCCATTTTCATCGCTTCAATAATGGCTAAGGGCTGACCTTCAAAAACGGCATCACCATTAGCTACTAAGACTTTCAATAACTTACCAGGCATTGGCGCAATAATGTTTGAATTAGCGCTCATTGTTGACAGGTCGGGTTCGAAAGGGTTCATTTCAGTTAGGGCGTACCAACGGTTTTTCCAAGAAATAAGCAGGCTTGTCTCGTGCCTTAAAACTATAAATCGCTCCCAGCTGTCATTAATTTGTAATCGGATGGCATCGTTAGCCAAGGATTCAGCAATAACATCTAGATCATCGTCTAGATGGAAAATAAAGTGTTCATCATTCTCGGTCACTTTAATTTCTATCTCATCGGTTTCCTCATAGTTAAAAAATAGGCTGCGCTGGCTTTGCCCATTGGGTCGCCAACCAGTGGTATCAAACCAAGGCGAATTACCATCAACTGATGTGGCTGCCATTTCCTTAACTAATTGCTTACCCTCAAGAAGACGCTTTACTGTTGCGGCAAGTAAGACATTGTCTGGTAGTTCCACCTCGCTATCTGCAAGAAGCCTGTTTAACTTTTTATCAATGTATTGAGTATCAATCTTGTTTTCAATAAAGTCTGGGTGTGTTGCCAATGTTCCTAAGAAGGCAATATTGTTTTCAACACCAATAATGCCGGTTTCGCCTAAGGCATTTAATAAACGTTTACGTGCTGTTTCGCGGTCTTCTCCCCAAACCACTAATTTTGCGATCATTGGGTCATAAAACACACTGATGCTGTCGCCTTGTTCTACCCCGGTTTCAATGCGCAGATTTTTATCGCTTGTGGGGAAACGTAAATGCTGAAGTTTGCCGGTGGATGGTAGAAATTGATTGTTAGGGTTTTCAGCATAGAGGCGTGCCTCAAACGAATGGCCTGTACGCGGGATTTGCTCTTGTTTTAAGGGAAGGGCTTGACCAGCGGCAACACGAATTTGCCATTCAACCAAGTCTTGCCCGCTGACCATTTCGGTCACAGGGTGTTCTACTTGAAGGCGTGTGTTCATTTCCATAAAGTAAAAAGAACGGTCTTCACCGACGATGAACTCGATAGTGCCAGCGCCCGAATAACGAATAGCACGTGCCGCATTAACTGCAGCAATACCCATGGCTTGACGTGTTTTTTCGTCTAAGAAGGGCGAGGGAGTTTCTTCAATAATTTTTTGATGACGACGTTGTAAGGAACATTCGCGTTCATGTAAATGTACGTAGTTTTCATGGCAGTCACCAAATATTTGGAACTCTATATGACGAGGCTTGCTGATATAGCGTTCGAGTAAGACACGGTCATCAGCAAAGGCATTCATCGCTTCACGTTTTACTGAGTCTAGCAATTTAGCAAACTCAGCGGCTTTGTTAACAACACGCATGCCTTTACCACCACCGCCAGACACCGCTTTTATTAATAAGGGGAAGCCTACTTTTTCAGCTTGTTTTTGCAAGTGTTCTGGTGCTTGATTTTCACCATGATAACCAGGCACAACCGGCACATTGGCAGCTTCCATAAGCACTTTTGCTGCATCTTTAGCGCCCATTTTTTCAATACAGTCAGCGGAGGGGCCAATAAAGGTAATTTTCGCCTCTAGGCAGGCACGTGCAAAGTGGCTGTTTTCAGATAAAAAACCATAGCCAGGATGAATCGCATCAATGTTTTTCTTTTTAGCGAGTGCCAGTAAGTCATCCGCTTTTAGGTAAGATTCATCTGGCCTTGAAGCACCAATATAATAAGCCTCATCAGATAGCGTTACATGGCGTGCATGACGGTCGGCGTCTGAATAAACAGCCACACTGGTGATGCCCATTTTTTTAAGTGTGGAGATCACCCGACAAGCGATTTCACCACGGTTTGCTATGAGTATTTTTTTAAACATTCGATCAACTCTCTACATTCTAAAAACGCCGAAATTGGCTTTTTCTATTGGCGTTTTAGCGGCTACAGCGAGTGATAGGCCGAGAATTCGGCGAGTATCTCGTGGGTCGATTAAGCCATCGTCCCAAAGTCTAGCGGTAGCAAAATAGGGGTTACCTTGCTCTTCAAATTGAGCCAAGATAGGTGCTTTGAAGTTTTCTTCCTCTTCATCAGCCCAGCTCTCGCCAGCAGCTTCAAGTGCATCACGTTTAACTGTTGCCAGTACCGCGGCTGCTTGCTCGCCACCCATGGTTGAAATACGAGAATTTGGCCAACTCCAAAGCATACGTGCGCCAAACGCACGGCCACACATGCCGTAGTTACCGGCGCCATAGGAGCCACCAATTAACACGGTGAACTTTGGCACACTAGCGCAAGACACAGCGGTGACCATTTTGGCACCATTTTTTGCGATACCTTCTTCTTCGTATTTTTTACCGACCATAAAGCCAGTAATATTTTGTAAAAATAGAAGTGGAATGCCACGTTGATTGCACAACTCAATAAAATGCGTGCCTTTCAGTGCTGAGGGTGAAAATAAAATACCATTATTGGCGATAATGCCAACAGGGTAGCCGTGGATATGGGCAAAACCACACACTAGCGTTGGGCCATACAGCGGTTTAAATTCTTGGAATTCAGAACCATCTACTAAGCGGGCAATAATTTCGCGTATGTCGTACGGTTGTTTTGGGTCTTTAGGAATAATGCCTAAAATATCGTCACTTGGATATAAGGGCTCGCGAGACTGACGAACTTTTACCTGCAGCTCTTTGGTTTCGTTGAGGTGCTCAATAACGTTACGTGCAATAGAAAGGGCATGTGAGTCATCTTCAGCAATATGGTCGGTAACGCCCGATTGCTTACAGTGTAGCTCTGCGCCGCCTAGCTCTTCAGAAGACACTTGTTCACCGGTAGCGGCTTTCACTAAAGGTGGCCCACCTAAAAAGATAGTGCCTTGTTCGCGAACAATAATAGACTCGTCACACAGTGATGGGATATAAGCACCGCCAGCGGTACAGGAGCCCATTACCACGGCAATTTGCGGAATGCCATCAGCAGACATTCGTGTTTGGTTATAAAAGAAACGGCCAAAATGTTCTTTGCCGGGGAATACTTCGTGCTGTAGAGGTAAAAAGGCACCACCAGAGTCAACCAAGTAAATACAGGGTAGGTGGTTTTCAGCGGCAATTTCTTGTGCTCGTAGGTGCTTGGTGACGGTCAGTGGGTAATAAGTACCACCTTTAACCGTGGCGTCATTCGCAATAATCATTACTTCGCCACCGTGGATGCGGCCAATACCGGTAATGATGCCTGCTGCCGGTGCGGCATTATCATACATGCTATAAGCGGCTAACTGCGATAGCTCTAAAAAAGCACTGCCTGGGTCCAGTAAGGCTTTAATCCGATCCCTTGGTAGCAGTTTATTGCGAGCTAAATGTTTTTTACGTGCACGTTCGCCGCCACCTTTGGCAGCGCTAGTGATGCGTTCGTTAAGTTCATCAACCAGCGATTCCATTTGAATCGTGTTTGCTTTGAAATCAGCAGATGCTGGTTCAATTTTTGATTTAATGACCGGCATTGTTTACCTTAATAATTTTTAAGTGCTCAGGGTTAAATTATTTCAATCGCCATTGCAGTGGCTTCGCCGCCGCCAATACATAACGTGGCGACCCCTTTAGTCAGTTGCCTAGCTTTTAATGCGTGAATTAATGTGACTAGAACGCGCGCGCCTGATGCACCAATCGGGTGACCTAAGGCGCATGCACCACCATTAACATTCACTTTTTCAGGGTCTAAATTAAGCGTTTCAATGGCTGCCATGGTGACTACAGCAAAGGCTTCATTTATTTCAAATAAATCAACATCGTTAATAGCCCAACCAGTTTTTTCTAATACTTTTTGAATAGCAACAATAGGCGCGGTGCTGAACCAATCAGGATCTTGTGCATGTACTGCTTGCGCGGTGATGGTTGCTAGTGCTTGCAGGCCTTGTTTGCGCGCTTCATCTGCATCCATTAATACCAAGGCAGCCGCACCATCAGAAATAGACGAGGCATTGGCGGCGGTAACCGTGCCATCTTTTTTAAAAGCAGGACGTAGTGTTTTGATTTTGTTAAGGTCGGCCTTAGCCGGTTGTTCATCAGTTGCATAGCGCGTTTCAGCTTTGCGATTTTTAACGACAACCGGTGTTATTTCAGACTCAAAAGCCGTTGATTGAGTCGCTGCATTAGCTCGCTGTAATGAGGTAATGGCAAAATCATCTTGTTGTTCACGCGTGAAGCCGTATTTTTCTGCGGACAGTTCAGCAAATGAACCCATTAATTTGCCATGTTTAACATCTTGCAGGCCATCGTGAAACATATGATCAATCATTTCGCTGTGGCCCATTTTAAGGCCCCCACGTAGTTTGGTTGAAAGGTAGGGGGCGTTAGTCATCGATTCCATGCCACCTGCGACCACGCAGTTAGCATCGCCCGCTAATATTTGGTTGTAGCCGTACATCACCGCTTGCATGCCAGATCCACACATTTTGTTAACAGTATTACAAGGCACCGATAGCGGTAGACCTGCTTTTAATGAGGCTTGCCGCGCGGGTGCTTGGCCTTGTCCAGCAGGTAATACGCAGCCCATATGTACGCTGTCTACTTGAGTGGGTTCAATATGGTTATCTTCGATAGCGGCGCTTATTGCGTAACTGCCAAGGTCTGATGCGCTAAGCGAGGAAAATTGGCCTTGAAAACTACCTAAAGCCGTTCGTTTGGCGGCAACAATAACAACGCTTTTTTTATTCATATCTATTTTGTATCTTCAAATAATTCACGGCCAATTAACATCCGACGAATTTCGTTGGTACCGGCGCCAATATCATAAAGTTTGGCGTCTCGTAGTAAACGGCCAGTAGGGAACTCATTAATATAACCATTACCGCCTAACGTTTGGATGCCTTCTAATGCAACTTTTACAGCATTTTCTGAAGCAAATAGTAAAAGCCCAGCAGCATCTTTACGTGAATCATTGCCTTTGTCATATTGTTCAGCCACACGATAAGCAAAAGCTCGCGTTGATTGAAGAGCAACGTACATATCGGCCATTTTTCCTTGCATTAGCTCAAACAGGCCAATAGGTTTACCAAATTGCTTCCGTTCATGAATATACGGTAAGCAAATATCCATGGTGGCTTGCATAATGCCGATAGGGCCACCGGATAACACCATGCGCTCGGTATTAAGGCCGCTCATTAGAACTTTAACCCCTTCGTTAACGTTGCCAAGTACATTTTCTTCAGGAATTTCGCAGTTTTCAAAAACCAATTCACAGGTATTAGAGCCACGCATACCAAGCTTATCTAGTTTTTGTGCGGTTGAAAAACCAGGCATGCTCTTTTCTACAATAAAAGCAGTCATGCAGCGTGAACCGGCTTCTGGCCCAGCAGTGCGCATATAAACAATTAATACGTCAGCATCGGGGCCATTGGTAATCCACATTTTGTTACCGTTGGCGACCCATTTATCACCCTTTTTTTCGGCTTTACAACTCATTGAACCGACGACATCTGAACCTGCCCCGGGTTCAGACATAGCTAAAGCGCCAATATATTCACCCGTACAGAGTTTAGGTAAATATTTATATCGTTGTTCCTCACTACCATTTAGGTAAAGGTTGTTTAAGCAAAGGTTTGAATTAGCGCCGTAAGATAAACCGATAGAGGCAGAGGCTCTTGATATTTCTTCCATGACGACAAGGTGTGATAGGTAATTTAGCCCAGTTCCACCGTATTCTTCAGGAATAGTCATGCCTAATAAACCCATGTCCCCAAAGGCACGCCAAAGTTGATTTGGAAATTCATTGTCTTTATCAACAGATTCAGCGAGTGGGGCGATTTCACCGTCTGCAAACTTACGTACAGCCTCACGTAACGCATCCACTTCATCATTAATTTGAACATTAAAAGTCATTGGATTTCCTTGTGTTTATTTGAGTTATTGTATATTGCGTTTGCCGGATCATATCACTATACTCATTCTAACGCTAATTAGAATCTAATCTACATTAGATTTAAATTATGGCTTCATCAAAGGGGTGGATTCAGTGACAAATACAATAAAAAAAAGCTCCGTTACCCGTCAGTTAATTTTAGATGCAGCGGCTAAAAAATTAAGTCAGCATGGCTATCATGGAACTTATTTAAAAGATATTGCAGAATCAATAAACATGCAGGCAGGGAGTTTGTATTATCACTTCAACTCAAAAGAAGCCTTAGTGCAGGAAGTACTTAATAAAAGTGTCCATCTGATCCGAGATATTGTTGAATACGAAGTAGAACAGTTGGCTAAGGCGCCTTCTTTTCCTGACTTGTTACGGGCTGCTATTCGGGGGCATTTAATCGCTATCTTGCGGCACTCGGACTATACCTTAGCCAGTATTAGAAATTATGGGCAAGTGCCAGAAACCGTTCATAATGCGGCACAACCTGACCGTGATGCTTATGAGAATTTTTGGCGTGATTTATTCGAGCAAGCTGAAAAAGATGGTGTTATACGTACAGGGGTAGATAAGCATTTATTGCGTCTTGCCATTTTCGGGAGTATGAATTGGGCAAGTATTTGGTATGTTGATAGTGGCGCAAGCGTGGAAGCAATTGCACAATCACAAGCTGATTTGTTTCTTAATGGTTGTTATGTAGATGGAGAGCACCGTGCAGTATAAAAATATAATTATGGATATTGATGATAGAGGGGTGGCTTATGTGACCTTCAATCGACCAATCGTACACAATGCTATGAGTGCTGATTTTATCCAAGAGATGCAACATATTTGTGCCACTGTGGACTTGGATGCTGCTGTTCGTGTGGTTGTTTTAACGGGAGCAGGTAAAACATTTTGTGCCGGCGGTGATTTAAAGTGGATGGAAAGCAATATCAGTAAAACAAGAGCGCAACGTGTAGAAGAAACTAGCAAACTTGCAAAAATGTTAGCGGCTTTAAACAACTTAAGTAAACCTATAATAGGCCGTATTCAGGGCCCTGCTTATGGTGGTGGTGTTGGTATGGTGTCGGTGTGCGATATTAGTATCGGCGTTGAGACAGCAAAATTTGCCTTAACAGAAGTGAAATTGGGGCTGACCCCCGCGACTATTTCACCGTATGTCGTTAAACGAATTGGTGCAGCAAATGCACGCAGAAACTTTTTAAACGCAAGAGTGTTTGGTGCGACGGAAGCAAAAACAATCGGCCTTTTAACAGATGTTGTAACAGTTGCTGAACTAGATCAAGCGATAGAAACAGAAGTAAAAATGATTTTAAAGTGCGCGCCTGGAGCGATTGCCTCGACTAAAAAACTCATTGACTATGTAGATACCCATACAGCAGAAGAAAATGCTATTTACACGGCCGATAATTTGGCGGATGCCTGGGAAACAGAAGAAGGTAAAGAAGGCATAGAAGCCTTTTTAAATAAACGCAAAGCAAGCTGGGCTTAAGTTTTTAGTCTTAGGAGTGGTATTGAATGAATTCTATTTATTTTTCTGAAGAACATACGATTTTACGCGATCAGATTCGACGATTTGTTGAACAAAAGGTAGTGCCTGTTGCTGATGAATGGGAAGAAAAAGGCTATATCCCGAGAGAAATTTTACAGCAAATGGGTGATTTAGGCTTTCTGGGTATTCGTTATTCAACTGACTATGGTGGTAGTGAAATGGATGCTTTGGGGTCTGTTATTTTGGCTGAAGAACTTGGTCGCTCAACCTTTGGCGGTTTAGCAGTGACGGTGTTAGTACATACAGATATGGCGTCCCCTCATTTAGATAATTTTGGTAATAAACAGCAATTAAATAAATACATGAGCGAGATTATCTCTGGACAAAAAATTACCGGTGTTGCGGTAACAGAACCGGATGTTGGCTCTGATGTTGCTGCGATGAAAACCCGTGCAGTAAAAGACGGTAATGACTATGTGATAAACGGTTCAAAAATGTTTATTACCAATGGCGTACACGGTGATTTGTTTTTTGTTGCTGCTAAAACAGATATGGATGTCAAACCGTCGCGCGGCATTACTATATTTGCGGTTGAAAAAGGCACCCCGGGGTTTAGTGTTGGTAAAAACCTTAAAAAAATGGGTTGGTTATCGTCAGATACTGCGGAGTTAATTTTTGATAATTGTCGCGTGCCAGCAGACAATATAATCGGCGAGCTTAATAAAGGCTTTTATTCCATTATGCGTAATTTCCAAAACGAACGCCTTGTGTTAGGTGCCCAGTCAATGGGCGAGGCTTCTAAAGCGCTTGAGCTAACAATGGACTATGTGACAACACGTAAAGCATTCGGTGGTGTGCTATTTGATAAACAAGCGATACGTCAGCGCTTAGCCGCATTGGCGGCGCGTGTTGAGGCGGGTAAGCAACTTGTTTATCATTCTGCTTGGTTAGATGCACAAGGGCTTGATTGCATAAAAGAAGTCTCTATGGTGAAAGCCTACTGCGGTGAACTGGTGAATGAAGTCATGTATGACTGTCTTCAATTTCATGGTGGCTTTGGCTATGTTCGTGAAAGTGCAATAGAAAGAATGTATCGTGATGCTCGTATTCAAGCCATTGCCGGCGGTGCTACTGAGGTAATGCTCGAAGAAGTTTCAAAAAGAATGATTAATTAAATAAAAGGAATAAAAATGTCAGAAGGGTTTAGTGTTGAAGAAATGAAGGTGGGGCAGTCTGCCTCTATGAGCAAAACAGTGACGGAAGCAGATATTATTTTATTTGCCGGTATTACGGGTGATTTTAACCCCGCTCATATTGATGAAGAATATGCCAAACAAAGCATGTTTAAAGGACGAATTGCTCATGGCATGCTGTCAGCAGGTTTTATTAGTGCAACATTAGCGATGAAATTGCCTGGGCCGGGCAGTATTTATTTAGGCCAAAATATGAAGTTTAAAGCACCGGTTAAAATTGGCGATACGGTTAAAACGAAGGTCACCATTACTGATATTAATATCGATAAGAAAATTGTTAAATTAGATACGGTATGTATGGTTGGAGAGACAAAAGTAGTTATTGGTGATTGTGCAATGATGAAACCATAGTTTTTTGAGTACGAAGCGTACTCGGTAAAACATTATAAAAATAATATAGAGATAGTTAGGCTTGGGGGGATACATGCCAGTACAACAAATGCTTCAGGAAAAAATGGTGAGCGTTAGCGAAGCGGTAGCGTTAGTTAACAGTGGCGACACCATTGATTATGGGTTTAGTGTTACGCAATCAGATATATTTGATACTGAGTTAGCCAAACAGAAAGATCGATTAAAAGATGTGATTGTTAGAGGTACATTGTCGGTCGCTGCTAGGCAAATTATTGAACAGGACCCAGATCAACAGCACTTTGAATATCAAAATTGGCATTTTTCTGGCTACGATAGAAAAAAATCTGAGCAAGGAGTGGTTAGTTATATCCCCTTTAATTTTGGAGAAGGCCCTCATATCTATCGCGAATATTTAAAAACAGATGTGTTGGTATTAAAAACATCGCCGATGGATCAGCATGGTTATTTTAATTTTGGTGTTTCCAACACATTTGCACGAGCGTGTTGTGATATAGCGAAAAAAATTATCATAGAAACATCTAGCGCCATTCCTGTTTGTTACGGTAATGAAAACACCGTTCATATCAGCGAGGTAGCGGCTGTTTTTCAAGGTGATAGTGCGCCATTATTTGAGTTACCAAGCGCACCTATTAGCGATATTGACCGTCAAGTCGCTGATTATATTGTGCCACTGATAAAGGATAGAAGTTGCTTGCAAATTGGCATTGGTGGAATGCCAAATGCGGTATGTTCTGCTTTAGCACATTCAACTATCAAAGACCTCGGGATTCATACGGAGATGTTTGTTGATGGGATGGTAGATCTGGTTGAAAAAGGAAAAGTAACAGGGAACTACAAGCAAACTTATCGTGGTCAAATTGTCTATACCTTTGCGTTGGGTTCCAAAAGAACGTATGACTTTATTCATAAAAATGCATTGTGTGTCAGCATTCCTGTGGATGAAACAAACCTGACGAACAAAATTGCACAAAATGACAATGTGATTTCTATTAACAACTGTTTGCAAGTGGATTTAACCGGTCAAGTGGCCTCAGAGAGTAATGGTCATCGGCAAATTTCAGGTACTGGGGGGCAGTTGCAATTTGTTCGAGGGGCAGTGGCTTCTAAAGGCGGGAAGTCGTTTATCTGCCTTTCATCTAGGTTTATGGATAAAGAAGGCCGACCTCGCTCTAGAATTGTGCCCGGGCTAGAAGAGGGGACCGTCGTGACGACACCTAGGTCGGATACGATGTATGTTGTGACCGAATTTGGTATTGTTAATTTGAAAGGTAAAAGCATCAGTGAAAGAGCATTAGCACTGATCAGCATTGCGCACCCCGATGACCGTGAAAGCTTGTTACAGCAAGCCCGTGACAGTGGCATTGTGTCACGTCGTTATTGCTAGCCTGCAGCCATCAAGTGGATAAAAAATTGAGCTATAAAACAGTTAAATTAGAAATAAATAATAAAATTGCAACGGTGACGTTAAATGACCCTGCCTCACGTAACGCGATTACGGACCCTACGTTATTAGAAGAAGTTAAAACGGTTTTTATGGGTATTCAAGATAACCCAGCTGTATCGGTTTGTATTTTGACCGGTGAAGGTAAAGGGTTTTCCTCGGGTGGTAATGTTAAAGACATGCTCAATCGAGAAAAAATGTTTGCAGGTGATCAGTTGGCGGTGCAAAACAATTATCGCAAAGGCATTCATAGTTTATCTAAATTACTGTACTCCATTGAAATACCGATTATTGCAGCTGTTAATGGTGCGGCGGCCGGGGCAGGTTTTGATATGGCCTTATTATGCGACATTAGAATTGCCTCGGAACGAGCCAGTTTTTGCTCTTCATTTTTAAATTTAGCCGTTATTCCTGGCGATGGTGCCTGCTGGTTGTTACGTAAAACCGTAGGTGCACAAAAGGCAGCAGAATTAATTTTGACGGGCAAAACAGTGGCTGCCCAAGAGGCCTTGGAAATGGGGCTTTTATTAAAGCTAGTTGAACATGACCAACTGATGACAGCCGCAACAGAACTGGCAAGCAATATTGCAGAAAAATCACGCGAAACACTCGTGGTCACTAAACGATTACTAAGATCAACCGATAGCTTAAGTTATGCCGATCACTTGGATCTTTGTTCAGCAAATCAAGCGATGTTTCACCATACCGCTGAGCACCAAGCAGCGTTAGAAAATTTTTTCAATAAAAAATCTAATAAATAACAATAAATAGTTTATTTAACTTACTGTTTATATTGGTTTAATTTAAATAAATTTTTGTCGTAATTTTTAAATGAGACGGTTAGTTTTTTTTAAAGAGCGCGCGATAAATTGTGGTGTTGAATACATTAAGGAGCAGGTTTATGAGTTTAAAAGCACTATTTGAACCGAAATCAGTGGCGGTTATTGGCGCCTCATCTAACCCTGCGCGAATCGGTGGGCGACCGCTAGACTATTATTTAAAGGCTGGTTTTAAAGGACGTATTTATCCTGTCAACCCGAAAAGAACGGAGATTCAAGGCTTAAAAGCATACCCTAATATCACATCGATTCCCGACCAGGTTGATTTAGCGGTACTAGCTATTTCAGCTAATTTGGTGGCCGAGGCTTTAACAGCGTGTGGCGATAAGGGCGTTAAGGCAGTGGTGCTTTTTTCCGCTGGCTTTTCTGAACAAGGTGAGGCGGGTGATTTATTACAAGTTCAACTGGACCACATTGTGCAGCGTTATGGTATGCGCATTCTTGGACCTAATTGTTTAGGTTTATACAATGGAGATGCCGGAAACTGTCCTACCTTTACCTCTGGTTTGGAAGGGGGCTTTCCAATCAACGGACGCGTTGGCCTGATTACTCAATCGGGCGCATACGGCACACATTTGTTGACGATGGCCAAAACTTGGCGTTTAGGGGTTTCAAAATGGGTATCCACCGGTAATGAATCAGATTTGACGGTGGCCGAGTGTCTGGAATATTTGATCGATTCAGAGACAGTTGATGTCGTTGGTTGTTATATGGAAGGGGTTAAAAAGCCAAAAGTATTGATTCGCGCGCTTGAAAAAGCGCGTGTTAAAGGTAAAGCGATTGTTATTATGAAGGTCGGCGTATCCGAGGTTGGTTCAAAGGCGGTTCAATCGCATACAGCATCGTTAACAGGCTCCGATGCAAGCTTCCAAGCACTAATTGATCAATACGGTGCGCAACGTGCGAAAACAACCGAGCAAATGTTTGATATCCTCTACGCCTTCAGTATTTCGCCACCTGCCTATGGTAATAAATTAGGTATTTTAACGGTATCAGGTGGTGCAGGGGTACTAATGGCAGACGCCGCCGAGGAAGTCGGTCTTCCTGTGCCGCCAATGCCTATAGAGGCACAAAAAAAGCTTATTGCGAGAAATCCGTTATGTGCACCGCGCAACCCAATTGATGTCACCGGTAGTGCGCTTAATGACTTTTCCTTAGTGGGTGAAAGTTTAGCGGCCATGTGCGAAGAAGGCCATTATGACTTGTTGGTTGCATTTTTTACCTCATGGGTCGGCTCACCAGCACATGGAGATAAGCTTTTTGATGCCCTAGATACGGGTATGAAAACGCATAAAAAACCATTTGCTGTGATTGGTCAGTCAAGCGAAAGCATTAAAGAAAAATATGAATCTGCGGGGATGATGTTCTTTGAAGACCCCTCAAGAGCAATTGCGGCCTTATCAGTATTAGCCAAGTTTAATACGGCCTTTCAAACAGTTAATGAAGATCAAAGTGTATTACCCTCTATTCCAATAACCGAGTGGCCGGCAGGAAAAATTAGTGAAGCGCAGGCCAAACGATTGATACAACAAGCGGGTATCCCTGTATTAAAAGAAAAGGTTGCTAGCACTGCAGAAGAGGCAGTTCTATGTGCTAAAGAGCTTGGCTTTCCTGTCGCCATTAAAATTCTTTCAGCCGATATTGCACATAAATCCGAAGCCGGAGGTGTCGCACTTGATCTGCTAAACGAGCAATCTGTGCGCACAGCTGCACATTCAATGTTTAAAACGGTGGCTGAACGTGAACCGACGGCCAATATCGAAGGACTTCTGGTGAGCCCAATGATTAAAGAGGGCGTTGATTTTATTGTTGGTACGCAACAGGATCCTACAATTGGGCCGATTATCATGGTTGGCCTCGGGGGTATTTATACAGAAGTTTTAAAAGACCTTAGTTTGTCGTTAGCACCGGTTACGCCAAACAAAGCTTTATCAATGTTGACATCATTACGTGGTGCGGCCATTTTTCAAGGAGCCCGTGGCCAAGCTGTGATCAATATACAAGCAGTTGCTGAGGTGGTGAGTCGATTGTCTGTATTGGCGGTGCAAAAAACTGAGACGGTCGCAAGTATTGAGATTAACCCCCTACGTGCGATGGCTGATAAAGTAGTCGCTTTAGATGCGCTCGTCCTTCGTATGGATGAGGCAAGGCATTATTAAAGTTATTGAACACTAAAATAATTATTTGGAGAACAAACATGCAAGACAATGACTATACACAACCTGCTTTGTTTATTGATGGTGAGTGGGTAACACAAACCAGTCGCTATGGTGAGGTACTAAACCCAGCGACAGATGAAGTATTAGCTAAATTTCCTATCGCAGATGAAGAGCAGATTGAGCGTGCACTTGCTTCGTCTGAAGCCGCTTTTGAACAATGGCGTAAAACAAGTTATGACGAACGAATTGAAATTATGCACCGTGCCGCAGCGATTCTTCGTGAAAATGCTGAGCACACCGCACGTTGTATGACGATGGAGCATGGAAAACCGCTTGCAGATTCAAAAGGCGAGGTAGAAAATTGCGCATGTCTATTGGAATGGTGTTCTACGGCAGCTGCGGACCATGATGACCGCACCTTGCCTGAGTTAAATGGTTTTGTAGACAGAACCGTGCGTAAAGAGCCAATAGGTCCTGTGGCGGCGTTTCCTGCATGGAATTTTCCAGCCTCATTAGCAACGCGTAAAATGGCCTCAGCGATAGCTGTCGGTTGTTCGGTTATTGTTAAACCCGCAAAAGAAACCCCAGTTTCATTTATGGCGGTAGTTGATGCACTTGATAAGGCAGGTTTACCGAAAGGTGTGGTTAACATACTTATGGGTGATTCTTCGCTGATTAGCAAAAAACTAATTGAATCACCGGTTATTAAAAAAATATCGTTCACCGGTTCAACACCTGTCGGTCAAAAACTGGCTGCGTTAGCCGGAGATCAGGCAAAACCCTGTGTGATGGAACTGGGTGGTCATGCGCCCGTATTGGTTTTTGATGATGCGAAGTTAGACAAAGCAATTGATTTATCAGTAACGACTAAAAGCCGTAACTCAGGACAAGTGTGCATTTCTCCGACACGGTTTTTTGTGCAAGAGGCTGTATACGATAAATTTTTAACAGGTTTTACAGAAAAATTTGCAGCACTTCGGATTGGTAATGGTTTGGATAACGATACTCAAATGGGGCCTTTGGCAAACCCACGTAGAATTGCTGAAATAGATGATTTGGTTCAAGATGCCGTGAGTAAAGGTGCGCGCTTAATGACGGGTGGTAAACGTCTTGATCGTCCAGGAAATTTTTATGAAGCGACGGTATTGGCCGATGTGCCAGCAACAGCAAGAATAATGCAAGAAGAGCCTTTTGGCCCGATTGCAATTATTAATAAATTTAGCAGCTATGATGAAGCGATTGAAAAAGCCAACAATACTGATTTTGCACTGGCTTCATATGCATTTAGTGGCTCGCAAGAAACCATTGATAAGCTGGGTAACGATTTAGATTCGGGCAAAGTGGGTATTAATGGTTACCCAGTTGTTTTTCTAGACTCACCACTCGGCGGACGGCGTCAATCAGGCTATGGAAGTGAAGGTGGCTATGAGGGATTGGATGCCTATAGAATTGTAAAATTTGTTAGTCAAAGTGCTATTTAGCTGAATGTTGCTAAGCATACCGTTCGACGGCGTTTAAAACCTCTAGTGCTTGCGCGAGTCCCTGTGTTTTTACACAGGGACTCGCGCTTAATAAAAAACCGCTGTCATAAACGTCGATAATCTGTGTAATCATCAATGGATTAGTGGTGTGTTGCGCTATTAACTCATAACGTATATCTGCAAATTTAATTGTTTCGTTTGGCATCGAAGTCTTTCTGCAATAGAAGGTTATCCCTTCGACCCTGCCAAAAATAAGTATTGATCTAACTCACTAATATCTAAAATGTATTGCAGTATTTAACCTAACTGTTGTTAGTTTGATATTTTTCTGTTTATACTGAACAACCCAATAATAAAAATAATTAACTATGTTGTTTAACCATGAACATGCCATGTTACGTGACTCGGTATCAACTTTTGTTGAGCGTCAAATTGCCCCGTTTGTTGATGAATGGGAAGAAGCCGGTATTTTTCCTGCTCATGAGTTATTTAAAAAGATGGGAGACGCAGGACTTCTCGGCATTAATAAGGCAGAAAAATGGGGAGGCTTAGGATTAGATTATTCCTATTCCTTAGTGTTTGCCGAAGAAATAGGGCGAATTAACTGCTCGGGAATTTCAACAGCCATTGGTGTACAAACAGATATGAGCACACCTGCATTGGCAAATTATGGCAGTGATGAATTAAGACGTAATTTTCTGGTTCCAGCAATCAAAGGGGAATCAGTTGGCTGTATTGGTGTGAGTGAAGAAGGTGCGGGTTCAGATGTGGCCTCAATTAAAACGCAAGCACGCCGTATTGGTAACGAATACGTTATTAATGGCAGTAAGATGTGGATTACCACTTCAACGCAAGCTGATTGGGTCTGTTTGTTATGTAATACCGGTGGCGATAAGGGGCCCCATAAAAATAAATCGCTAATCATTGTGCCACTGGATGCTAAAGGCGTAACGCGTGGTAAACGCCTAAAAAAACTAGGTGCGCATAGCTCGGACACCGCACCATTATTCTTTGATGATGTACGAGTGCCGGTTACTAACCGTATCGGTGAGGAGGGGCGCGGCTTCATATATCAAATGAAACAGTTTCAAGAAGAACGTTTTTTTGCGATGTCTAAATACCTGAGTCAAGTTCAAGATGCGGTAGATATTACGATTGAATATACAAAGCAGCGTAAAGCATTTGGTAAACCGTTAATTGCTAATCAAGATATTTATTTTAAATTAGCAGAAATGCAAACCGATATTCAGGCTGTTCGCGCGCTTATCTACCATGCTTGTGAAAAGTATATCAACGGCGAAGATGTCGATATGCTCACCTCAATGGCTAAATTTAAAGTTGGCCAATTAGGACAAACCATACCCTCGGCCTGCCTGCAATACTGGGGTGGGCAAGGTTTTATGTGGGATAACTTAATTAGCCGTATTTTTCGTGATACGCGCTTTTGTTCAATCGGTGGGGGAGCAAACGAAGTGATGCTTGAAATTGTTTCAAAGCGGATGGGTATTCACCCATCATCACTAAGCTAAGTAAACGTTATGGCTGTTATACAAAGTAAGGTAAATACCCGAAGCGATGGCTTTAAAAACAATAGGAAAGAGTTATTAAAGCTGATCGATCAGTTAAATAAGCTCGAAAATAAGGTGCATCTAGCCTCACAAAGAAAGCAAGCAGTCTTTGAGCAAAGAGGGCAGTTATTACCGAGAAGGCGTTTAGACATGTTGTTAGACCCAGGTGCCAGTTTTATTGAGCTTAGTACGCTAGCTGGCCTAGGCCAACATGACGATGATGGCGAAGAAAATGTTTATGGTGCGGGCATTATTGTTGGTATCGGTTTTGTAGAAAACACAAGGTGTATGGTGTATGTCAATGATGCGGCGATTAAAGGGGGGACAAACATGCCCCATGCGTATAAAAAATTACGTCGCGCGCAAGAGATTGCCAGTACCTCTAGGTTGCCTTTTATTTGTTTAGTGCAAAGCGGGGGAGGAAATTTATTTCTACAACACCTTGGGTTTAACTTGGCCGGACACCGGTTTATGTCACAAGCACAGGCGTCTGCCGCGGGTATTCCGCAAATTACGGTAGTGCATGGCGCATCTACCGCAGGAGGTGCGTATATACCTGGCATGTCAGACTACGTGGTGATGGTCAAAAATAAAGCCCGAGCTTATCTTGCTGGCCCACCATTATTAAAAGCAGCAACCGGTGAAATAGCTGAGGAAGAAGAGCTTGGTGGCGCTGAGATGCATGCTAGTGAATCGGGGCTTGCCGAGTACCTAGCTGAAGATGATGCGCATGCGCTTGAAATGACCCGAGAAATTGTAAAAAGTTTAAATTGGAATAACCGCCTAACCACAACGGCAAAAAAAACTTATAAAGAACCGCGATACGATATTGATGAATTATGCGGCATTGTGCCGGCTGATTATCATAAACCCTACGACAGCCGTGAAGTGATTGCACGCTTGGTTGATGATTCTGACTTTGTTGAATTTAAGGCGAATTACGATCCGTTTACTATCTGCGGTTTTGCAGAAATCGAAGGTCAACATTGCGGCATTATTGCAAATAATGGCCCTATTACTAATAAGGGAGCCGGTAAGTCGACACAGTTTATTCAACTCTGTTGCCAATCAAATAAACCGTTGATTTTTTTACAAAATACTACGGGTTTTATCGTTGGTATTGAGCATGAACAAAATGGCATGATAAAAAATGGTGCCAAGCTTATTCAAGCGGTGGCGAATGCCACTGTGCCTAAAATAACACTCAATATTGGTGGCGCCTTTGGTGCAGGAAATTATGCTATGTCGGGCCGCTCATTTGAGCCAGACTTTCTATTTGCCTGGCCCACTAATACATTGGCCGTAATGGGGGGCGAGCAAGCCGCAACGGTGATGTCCATTGTTTATGAAAATAAACAAAAAGCGAATAATAAGCCGATTGATGAAGCGTTTTTAGCCAAGCAAACAGAAGATATTTTAGACTACTACTCAAGTGTTTCGTCTGCATTTTATTGCACCTCACAGGTTTGGGATGAAGGCATAATTGACCCACGTAAAAGTCGTCGTTTGCTTGCCGAGCTGATTGATATTGTTGTTCAAGGGCGTGAAACCAAATTAGATGCCAATACCTTTGGCGTGGCGAGGATTTAAAATGATTAATCTACCCAAGGTGGACACGTTATTACTAAAGCATGTGAACGGGCGTCTATACATTACGTTAAATAGGCCTGAACGGCGTAATGCAATGAACGATCAGATGAATGACGAGTTACATCAAATGGCCGATTTTTTAGCTAAGTCGGCAGCAATTCGTCTGGTTGTATTGCAAGGTGCCGGTGGTCATTTTTGCGCCGGTGGCGATATTAAAGAACGTAAAAACCAAACCGATCATGCGGCTCAACACCTAGACCCTGCGCGTGACAGAAATATTAGATCGGGGCAGCTATTTAAAAAATTTTTTGGCTTACCGCAAACCTTAATCGTAGTTGTGGAAGGCTCGGCAATGGGCGGTGGTTTTGGCTTGGCGTGTTTGGCAGACCTTACGTTGGTTCATCGTGATGCAACACTGGGCATGCCAGAAACAACATTAGGAATTGCACCTGCGCAAATTGCTCCCTATGTCGTTCAGCGAATTGGCTTAACACCTGCTAAGCAAATGGCATTAACCGGTGAAAGGATTAATGGCGACAAAGCATATCGCTTAGGCATAGCGCAATACCTTGCCGATTCTAACGAAGCCCTCAGCGATAAATTAGAGTCTGTGATCCAACAAGTAGAACGTTGTGGACCTAAGGCATGTGCCGCAACAAAAGACATTATGCATAAGGTGGCTAATCAAATTGATGATGAGATGATTGAGTTTTCGGCAGATGTTTTTTCCAGACTAAACAAGCAAGATGAAGGTCGCGAAGGACATCGCGCCTTTGTTGCAAAAAGAAAACCGCACTGGATGGACTGACTAATGAATCATTTTGATACTATCTTGATTGCGAATCGTGGAGAGATAGCCGTTAGGGTCATTAAAACGGCTAAACAGATGGGCTATGAAACGGTTGCTGTTTTTAGCGAGGCAGATCGTGAAGCACTGCATGTTTCACTCGCTGATAAAGCGATAGGTATTGGTGAGTCAGAGGTTGAAAAATCCTACCTAAATATTGACAAAATAATAGCCGCAGCGCTGAAAACTAATGCTCAGGCTATCCATCCGGGGTATGGTTTTTTATCCGAATCAGCTGAATTTGCACAGCGTTGTGAAGAAGCTAACTTAGTGTTTATTGGGCCGGATTCGAAGGCAATGGCCATTATGGGAAACAAAACGGTTGCCCGACATAAAATGCTTGAGGCAAATGTACCCCTAGTGCCAGGCTATGATGGACCTTCGCAAGACAACCCAACGTTACAAAAAGAAGCTAACCGTGTCGGTTACCCGTTGATGGTTAAAGCAGCTGCCGGTGGTGGTGGGCGTGGTATACGCATTGTTAAAGACCCACAACGCTTAATAACAGAACTTGAAGCGGCTAGAGCAGAGGCACTTAGCAGTTTTGGCTCTGATGAATTACTGCTTGAAAAATATATTGAAAAGGCCCGACATATTGAAATTCAAGTATTTGCAGATCAACTTGGTAACACGGTTTATTTGGGTGAACGAGACTGCTCGATGCAGCGACGGCATCAAAAAGTTATTGAGGAAGCACCTGCGCCGAATATGGATGCCACCTTACGAAAAAAAATGGGTGATGCCGCAGTAAAAGCGGCTGAGGCGGTTAATTATATTGGTGCCGGTACCGTTGAATTCTTATTATGTGAGGATCAATCATTTTACTTTTTGGAAATGAATACGCGCCTACAAGTTGAACACCCAGTAACAGAATTGATAACAGGCTTAGATTTAGTTGAATGGCAGTTATCAGTAGCGGCTGGTGAACCATTAGCGCTACAACAAAATGAGATTGAGCTAAAGGGGCATGCCATTGAGGTGCGTTTATATGCTGAAGATTGTGAGTGCGATTTTATGCCGCAAACAGGGCGTATAAGGCAGTGGAAAATGCCAGTCGCTAAGGGTATTAGAGTTGATAATGGAATTGTCAATGAGCAAATTATTAGTCCTTATTATGACTCAATGCTGGCAAAAATTATTGCCTATGGTGCTACGCGCGAACTAGCGATTAGGCGCTTAACACGGGCCTTAAAAGACACAGTTTTATTAGGTTTGCCTAGTAATAAAACTTTCTTACTGGGCTTGTTAGAAACCCCTGCGTTCATGAATGCTGAGGCAACCACGCGGTATATTGAAGAGCAATACCTACCCGCGCAACAAAAACAGGCGGCTCAGGTGCCGGGTGACTCAATGTGGGCAATAGCCGCCATTTTGTTATCGCGAATGCCCGGCACAACAGGTTGGCGAAGTACTGGCACCCTCAGCTGGCCGGTCAGGTTGAAATACCAGCAACAACAACGTGACGTTACGGTTTTCCAAGACGGTTCTGCATACCGTGTTGAATACGGCGATGATGAAATACAAAATATCCTTATTTTAGCGGAGTCTGATGGCGAGCTATTGCTTCAGATTAATGGTATTTGCTGCAAGCTTAATGTTGCGCTAGATGAGCGACACACTGTTTATATTGATAATCGTTCACAGGTCGCGATGTTTGAAAAATTATCATTTTCAGAAAAACAAAACCAAGACACTCTCGGTGCAAACCTTATCGCACCGATGAGTGGAAAAATTGCCGAGGTTAAGGTGATAAAAGGTGACACGGTTAACAAGGGTGATGTGCTGTTAGTGCTTGAGTCAATGAAAATGTACCAAGAGCTTATGGCCCAACAAGACGGCCTGGTAACGGGCGTTTATATAAAGCCTAATCAGCAAGTAGAAGTGAATATGCCGTTGATAGATATCGTCACCAATGAGCTGGCTAACGATGAATAAAATCAAAATTGGTGGTGCTTCTGGCTATTGGGGTGATAGCGCCTATGCAACAGAACAATTACTGACAAAAGGTAATGTTGATTATTTGGTTTATGATTATTTGGCCGAGGTCACCATGTCACTGTTGGCGAATGCAAAGTCAAAATCTGAACAGCTTGGCTATGCAACTGATTTTGTGCAACAAATACTGAAACCTAATTTACAACAGATCGCCGAAGGTGGGGTAAAAGTCGTTGCCAATGCAGGGGGTGTCAATTTACCTGCGTGTAAAGAGGCGATCCAAGCCATTTTAGATGAGCAAGGCTTAGCACTGAAAATTGGCACCGTTGATGGTGATAATTTAATGCCAAAAGAAGCTGCATTACGCGTATCTGGCATAACTGAAATGGAAACTGGCGAACCGTTTCCCAACAAACTAGCCAGCATTAATGCCTATTTAGGCGCTTTCCCCATAGCGGCGGCACTCAATGCGGGTGCAGATATTGTCATTACCGGTCGTGTTGTTGATTCAGCCACCACATTAGGGGTCTTGATTCATGAATATAACTGGTCGGTTGATGACTTAGATAAACTGCCGATGGGGGCATTAGCAGGGCATTTAATCGAATGTGGCTGTCAGGTAACAGGAGGTAACTTTACCGACTGGCATGACAGCTGTGATGGCTGGGCTGACATGGGCTACCCCATTATTGAATGTGATGAAAGTGGTGATTTTGTTGTTACAAAAGCTGCCGGAACGGGGGGCTTGGTTTCTAAGCTGACTGTTGCAGAACAATTGGTGTATGAAATAGGCGATCCGCAAACCTATTTCTTACCCGATGTTGTTTGTGATTTTTCGCAGGTTAAATTAACCGAACAAAGCATTGATCGGGTATTAGTTACGGGCGCTATTGGCTATCCGCCAAGCGCTCAATATAAAGTCTCGGCGACTTATTTAGATGGTTATCGCGCCGTTTATACGCAGCTATTAACGGGCTTTGATGTATTAAAAAAAGCCGAGTTAACGGCCAATGCAATTTTAGAGCGTTGCGAAAAACTGTTGGCTAACGCCGGTTACGCAAACTTTAAACAACATTCAATTAACTACTTAGGCGCTAATGCGTTATGGAATAAAGAACACTTTTTTATACCGCAAGAGATACAAGAAATAGTATTAAGAATAGTGGTTCATCATGATAAGCGTGATGCGGTTGCTTTATTTTCAAGAGAAGTAATGGGCGTTATTTTAAATATGACGACGGGGCGTTGTGCAGCTGGTCAGGCAGGCCGGCCTAAGGTGTCGCCAGTGATTAGTTTATATTCATTTCTAATTGATAAAAATTTAGTAAACGCCGTGGTTGAGGTAGAGGGTAAGCCGTTAACCTACCCACAAGCGTCTGGTAATACG
The DNA here is from genome assembly GCF_019090545.1 of Cycloclasticus sp. NCBI lineage: Bacteria > Pseudomonadati > Pseudomonadota > Gammaproteobacteria > Thiotrichales > Piscirickettsiaceae > Cycloclasticus > Cycloclasticus sp. Next base: position 26,800 of record NZ_JAHRVT010000041.1, read on the forward strand.
TTTAATGACAATATGGTTCACCGTAAGCCTGACCCAATAGTAAGGCAAAGTGATAAAAATGCGATACAAGTACCTTTGGTTAAACTGGCGGTCGCGCGAAGTGGTGATAAAGGACGTTTTGCCAATATAGGGGTGATTGCACGTCGGCCTGAATATATGCCGTATATTGCTCAAGCCTTAACCGAGCAGACAGTATCTGATTGGTTTTCTCATGTAGTAAAAGGCCGCGTAGAACGTTTTTATTTGCCGGGTATCGATGCGTTTAATTTCCTCTTGCATGATGCACTAGGGGGAGGAGGGGTCAGTTCCATGAATATAGATACACAGGGTAAAACTTACGCACAGCAAATTTTAAAAATGCCAGTTAAGGTCCCAGCTGGCTTGTTAAAAAATGAAAGGCGTTAAGGTGTCTAGAGTTCTTCTATGCTAGTCAATAGGGTATTCAAGCGCAGCATAAAAAAGGGTGTGTTTAATACACCCCCTTTTTAACTAAACGTTTTAAATAAACGTAGCGGAGCGCCCGTTAAGAACGTTCAATAACCATTGCTATCCCTTGCCCAACACCAATACACATTGTAATAAGAGCATAACGACCTTGTGTGCGTTGTAGTTGATGGCTGGCAGTTATCGCAAGCCTTGCACCAGACGCACCTAGTGGATGACCAACAGAAATAGCGCCACCGTTGGGATTAATACGGGGGTCATCTTCGGCAATACCCAGTTGTTTTAAACCACCAAGCACTTGCGCAGAAAACGCTTCATTCACTTCGATAATATCCATTTGTTGAAGTGTTAAACCCAGTCGTTTTAATAATTTTTGGCAGGCAGGCACGGGGCCTAATCCCATCATCGATGGTTCAACACCCGCTGATGCGCCGCCTAGAATACGGGCCATAGGTTTAAGCTCATGTTGTTCACCATAAGCACGTGAGCCAATAACTAAAGCCGCTGCGCCATCATTAATACCAGATGCATTGGCGGCAGTAACAACGCCATCTTCATAAAGCGTGCGCATGCTGGCCATTTTATCTAAGCTTGTATCGGCCCGTGGGTGCTCATCTTTATCGACAATAATGTCAGGTTTGCCACGTTTTTGTGGAATGTTAACGGGAATTATTTCTTTATCAAAATAGCCTTTCGCTGTTGCGTCAGCCCATTTTTGTTGTGATTGATAAGCAAAAACATCACATTGCTCACGCGTAATACCCAGAGCTTTAGCGACGTTATCAGCAGTTTCTGGCATGGCTTCGTGACCATATAGTTTTCCAATTATTGGGTTTGGAAAACGCACACCAATGGCGCTGTCGTAAACCGTAATGTCTTTACTAAATGCGGTGTTGCTTTTGTTAAAGGTTAAAGGGGCACGTGTCATGCTTTCAACACCACCGGCAATAAATAAACTACCCTCATCACAGGAGATAGCACGAGCGGCGTCAATAATTGCGGCTAAGCTGCTGCCACAAAGCCTATTAACGGTTTGCCCGCTTACCTCGACAGGTAAGCCTGCGGCTAATGTCGCATAACGTGCTACGTTTCGGCTATCTTCACCGGATTGACAAGCGCAGCCCAAAATAACATCGTCAATTAATAATGGGTCAATATTGTTTCGTGTAACCAGCGCCTTAATAACGCTAGCGGCTAAATCGTCCGGTCGGACGTGTGCCAGTGAGCTGCAATATTTTCCAAAAGCAGTTCTTGCTCCATCGTAAATGTAGGCATCTAACATGGATGTCTCCTTAAGTTAAGTTGTGGTTGAATGTTGATTAAGTGCTTAATGTGTAGGCGAGTTTAATGCCATCGCTAATGGCTTGTGCTGCATCAAGTTCTCGTACTTCTTTAGCGCCGCCTATTTTGTATACATTGGGAGCTAAATCGCCAAGTTGTTGGGCAAGTTCATCGCGTGATTCTTGGCCTGCGCAAATAACAATGCTGTCAGCGTGTAATAACTGAGTGGTTCCTTCTTTTTCTATGTGTAAGCCTGTTTCATCAATTTTTATATAATTAAGTTCACCAAGCAATTTAACACCACGTTTTTGCAATTCTGCTTGATGAATCCAGCCGGTTGTTTTTCCAAGCGTACGCCCAAACTTTCCAGCCTTACGTTGTAAAATCGTGACAGTACGGTTGCTTTTTATTATCGGTTTAACTGACGCGTTTAGCCCACCAGACTGAAGACCTGTTGGATCAATTCCCCAATGTTTGTTAAACGAGTCAATGGGCTCTAGGCCGTCATCTTGATGGGTTAAAAATTCAGCCATATCATAACCAATGCCACCGGCACCCATTATAAGCACGGTTTGACCTATTTTCTCTGGTGAATTAAAGGCCTCTTCGTAGCTAAAGACATTAGGGCGATGAATGCCTGGAATATTTGGTTTGCGTGGCTTAATACCAGCAGCGATGACAATTGAGTCATACTTTGCATCGTTTAGCTGCGCTAAGGTGACCGTCGTATTTAGCTGAGTATTAACGTGGTATTTTTTAAGCATAACGTTGAAATACCGAAGTAATTCATCAAACTCTTCTTTACCCGGTACCTTACGTGCGTAAGCCATTTGTCCACCAATATCAGCAGAAGCGTCAAACAACGTAATGTTGTGACCAAGTTTTTTAGCTTCAATAGCAAAAGATAAACCAGCCGCCCCAGCACCAATAACGGCAATATTTTGTGGGTTAGGGGCTGGTGGTAATTTGGGCATTTTTGTTTCGTGGCAGGCACGCGGGTTTACCAAACAGCTAACAGTTTTAAAATTAAATAAATTATCTAGGCAAGACTGATTACAGGCAATGCAGCTATTTATTTCATCACTTCGTTGTTGCTGGGCTTTAATAACAAAATCAGGGTCAGCCAAAAAAGGCCTAGATAAATAGACTAGGTCGGCATCTCCTTGTTGTATAAGCGTGTTGGCCACCTCGGTGGTGTTAATCCGGTTGGCAGCGGCAACAGGGATATTGACCACTTGTTTAATCATACGGGTAGCCCAGCTAAAGGCAGCTCGTGGAACTTGCATCGCAATGGTTGGTATAGATGACTCATGCCAACCAATACCCGTGTTGATCAAGTCGACACCGTTAGCCTCTAAGAGCTGGGCAAATTGTTGCGCTTCATGAATAGTCCAACCATCTTCAACCAGATCGAGCATTGACATGCGGTATTGAATAAAAAATTGAGAACCTACTTTTTCTCGAATCGATTGCAATACTGTTAATGAAAAACGAGCACGGTTTTCGAAACTGCCGCCCCATTGATCGGTTCGCTGATTTGTACGTGAGGCGGTAAATTCATTAAGGAAATAACCCTCGGAACCCAATAATTCAATGCCGTCAAAACCAGCTTGTTGCGCAAGAGAGGCACAATTTACGTAATCGTCAATGGTACTTAGAATGTCCTTCTCAGACATTTCTTTGGGTTCAAATTTATTAATAGGTGAACGAATAGGGCTGGGCGCAACTAGGTTCTTTTGCTTTGCGTAACGCCCAGCATGAAGAATTTGTAAAATAATATGACTACCTGATTCATGTACAGCATCTGTAATGATTTTATAATCGGCAACTTGCTCAGGGTCTGTTAGTTTCATTGAACCTGGGCTGAGTAAGCCTTGCTCATTAGGCGAAACACCACCGGTAACAATAAGGCCAACGCCGCCGTCTGCACGTTCTTTATAAAAAACAGCTAAGCGGCCAAAAGGATCGTCACTATGATCTAGCCCAGTATGCATAGAGCCCATTATGAAACGGTTAGCTAAGCTTAAAGAACCGATTTTAATGGGTGAAAATAAGTGATTTGGCATACGTTTCCTTTTTTGCATGAGTGTATTGTTGCGTCTTTGCTTTTAAGATTTTGAAGCAGATTAAAGCGCTTCACAAACTAACGATTGTTTGATAGATTGTTAAGCAATTATACCGCTCAAACAGAACAAATACAGCATAGCGCCACGATGATAACGATGGGTTAATCTATCAATTTGGCAATGGTGTTGTGAATATTACGTTAAATGGACGAAAAGAAAAGTGTGTGACCCAGATGCCGGATGAAGAAATAATAAAGATTAACTTCAATAACAACGGTTAATGCTGCACGATGGTATTTATAGGCTAATAGTTTATTAAAAGTGTTGATAGCAACGCTATGTATCAGCTAGCCAATTAAAAAACAAACCTAATGACTGATGAAATGCTATTAAACTATAGCGCTTGAAAAGCCTTGGTTTGCTGCGTTTTTAATAATAAATATATAAATAATATGACTAACACTATACAACTATGCCGCTCGATTTTATTTGTTCCAGGGGCGATTCAAAAACGCATAGATAAAGCGGCGAACATTCCTGCAGATGCGATTGTTTTTGATCTGGAAGATGCCGTATCGCCCGATGAAAAACTGCGTGCAAGGCAACAGGTGGTAGAGGCCTTAAAGTCGTCTGCTTTTAAAGGCAAACAATTGATTGTGCGAATCAATGGCATTTCTACACCTTGGTTTGAAGAAGACATTAAGGCAGTTGTCGCGGCTGGTAATAGTGCAGTGATGTTGCCAAAATGCGAAACGTCAGAAGACGTTAATGCGGTAAAAAAATATTTTAATAAAGCCGATATTGCGCTGTTTGTTATTATTGAAACAGCAAAAGGCGTGTTGGATGTAGCGGCTATTTCAAAGGCAGTAACACCGCAAGACTCTATTTGTTTTGGTCATGTGGATTTTGCTGCCGATATGGCGCTTAATGAAGCCGATGCCAGTGAAGGGGTTATTTACCAGTCACGCTGTCAAGTTGCTTTAGCGGCAAGAGCGTTTGGCGCATCGCCTATTGATAATGTTTGCTTAGAAATTGCCGATGAAAAAGCAATACACGATGACACCTTAAAAGGCTTAAAACTTGGGTATGCTGGAAAGCTATGCATACACCCCAACCAAGTGCCCATTGTTAACAAAGTGTATACCCCAACACTGGATGAAGTAGACAAAGCAAAAGCTATTTTAGCGGCTTGGGATGTTGCTCAAAAAGAAGGCCACGGGGTATTTACCTTCCAAAATAAAATGATTGACCTGCCTGTTATTCGCGCCCAACAGAGTATTTTAAGGCGCTATCAAATGGCGCAATAATAAGAGACTTATACGCATGAAAGAGATTTTAATTGATGGCCCTTATTTTGAAGACTTTACAATTGGCGAGTTCCTAGAAGAACCGCCATCCATAACCATTACCGATGGCCATGCAACCTTGCATCAAATGTTGTTTGGTGATCGTTTAAGGCTGCCGTTAGATCGTCATTTAACACACGAAATAACCGGTTCAGATCGTCCGTTAGCAAACGCTATTATGGCAATGGGTTTTGCGATAGGGCAAACAACCTATGCCACGCAAAATGTAATGGGTAATTTGTTTTATAGAGGCTTGGTTCTTAAAAAACCGGTCTATATTGGCGATACTTTAAGCACAACGACAAAAATTGTTGCCTTACGGCAAAATAAAGTCAAAGGCGGGCGTCCCTCAACAGGTATGGTGGGGCTTGAAATTACCACCACAAACCAACGGGGTGAAGAAATTTTGCATTTTTGGCGCTGCCCAATGGTGCCGTGTCGTGATCCAAAAGTACAAACCACCCATGCAGATGACTTAGATATTATGCCGTCTGATATTTCTACGCAAAGCTTGGTAGAGGCAGTACCAACAGACTGGGACTTGGCAACGTATAAAAAGCGTTTTGCGGGCATCCATTTTGACCAAGTAGAAACAGACGTTTTATTTAAAATTAAAGCAAGGGACACAGTAACCTCCGCGCCAGAACTAACCAGAACAACGCTTAACCTAGCTATGACACATACAGACGCTGGCGCCAGCGTTTATGGCAAACGCTTGGTATATGGTGGGCATACTATCTCGATGGCAGCAGCCCAACTAATAAGAGCCCTGCCAAACACCTTGTCAATATTAGCTTGGCGGCACTGTAATCACCTAGCCCCCGTGTTTGAAGACGATATTTTACGTAGCGAAATATCAGTATTGAAAAAAACACCGTTAGCATCGGGTGGTGGGCTAGTAGATTTACAAATCAACGTATGGGCTGACCGCGGAGAAAATGCACCTAAAGAATGCAAAAATGACCACGTACTAGACTGGGGATTAGTTATTTTTATGGCATAAGCCCTAAGGCCATTGCCAAGGTGCTACCTTTTAAAGAAAGTAGGGCGGCTAAAAGGGTTTTATCCATGTTTGATGTGCTAATATCAAAATACATGGAAGTACTATCCACCTATATACAACTAATACGTGGACATTGGCTTTCCGCTTATTAATACTGTTATGTTACTAAAGGAGCTTCATGAGTAATCACAACTTAATGCACATTGTTGTTGACTCAATACCAGAAAACACCCATAGCTGGGTAGACATTTTGTCAGCCCTTCTAGTGCCCACTATAGCTGTTGTTGGCCTTTATATAGCTTATCAGCAATTTCAAATTAATAAGCAGCGGCTACGCCATGAAACTTATGAGAGAAGACTCATGGTTTATAAAACTGTTCAGCGATATTTATCTGAGATTATTCGTGACGCTAAAACAGACTATGATCGGGCATTAAAGTTTAACTCCGAAGCTTCTGAGGCTGCATTTCTCTTTGATGCTTCGGTTCAGGAGAAGATTGACGAAATATATAAGAAATCTATTGATATGGTTTTTAACCATCAAAAATTGTACCCGGCAGATGGTTCTCCGGGGTTATCTGTCGGCACTGAGCGCAGTGAATCGGCAGAATTAAATTCAGAATATTTACTATGGTTTACCAATGAACTTACATCAAGCAGGCAGTTTTTTGCTGAGAAGCTTGGGCTTACCGTCACGTAACAAAAATTTCAAAGCGGATGCGCAAAAAGTCGCGCGCCCTTTAAATTAAGGTTAGGCAATAGGAGAACGATATGCACAAACTATTTACGTGGTTATTTCTAGCCATATCTTTCTCTGCGTTCGCAGATTCAGGGAAATCTGCTGCACAATACAACGCTGAGATTCTAGATTCTTTCTGCATTCAAAATCAGGATAATTTTGGCAATATTGTTTTCATGGCAAAGTCTGCTGGCGGTAAAGTACTCCCCGATCAGCAGGCTGACCCAGCTATGAGAGAGCTGGGAGGTAAAACGGTATTTGTTCCATATGAAGGTAAAAATTATATGGTTGCTTTTGCAAATGGTGGTGGGTGTACGGTCATTACCAAAAATATTGATCACGTAAACTTGGCTAAGTTACTAAAGCATCACTTTCAAGTGGTCTTGGTAGACAGGCAAGCATCATTGTCGCAAATCAACGAGTTGTACAAGGTTAAATTAAAAGGGATCTATAAAGGGGCTGTTATATCCCTTGTTTACGCACAATCTGAAACGGGTTACACAGAGGGTTCAATCTCTTTTCTACCTGCTTCAATAGTAAAGCGCACTCTGGAACAATAAAATGCCTAACAAGGCAATTAAAAATCGCCCACAAAAAGCGTGGGCTGGACTCGCTAAAGCTCGCCTTTTATTGCGGCGTTAGGTGCACCTATTATGAATCAATAGGGTCAGACTCGATTGATTTATCGCCTTAATATTTAGCATATAGCTTTATTTGGAAGGGCCCAACTATGCGTAAGCTTTTTTTGTTTTTGCTGCTTTTATCCGTCTCATCATACGTTTATGCGTTTTGGAGCAGTTATGCTTATGTGTCTTCTGTAACAGAAAGTGAATTTGATCTAAGAGTTTATGTAGCGCCTGTAAGTGAAGGCAATGGGTCGTATTTGGTAAGGCTAAATGCGGTTGCATACCCGTATAAACAAGCGTGGGTTATAACAACACTACAGTCTATACCGCCTAATGAACAGAATCAGCGATCGCGTTTTTGGGGTAAAGAATTAAGCCTGTCTGGCGTTGAATCGATTATTCCACTGCGCCCAACAGAAAGGTCTTTTTTGAACCGGCTTGATGATATAGAAGAAGGAAAATTCTATGAATTGCTTATTCCAGCAGAGCGGATTCACCGTGCCTACATTTATATAGATTTTCCTGAGCCAGTAGAAGATGGTGGCTATTTTTATTCAATAGATATTGGTTCGTACGTTAAAGCCAGACAATAAAGCCGACCATTGCCGTATTTGAAAGCCTTAGTTTCTGCGCCTTTTTATACCTTTGCTGCGCTTATTCGGGTGTGCTTTTTTTTCCGGTGTAATACTCTGGGTGATAAGTAAGAACTTGTTCGCCATCACTGCTCCATGCATGGCAACCATCTATATAGAAGGGTTTTGATGTTTCGTTCTCAGTTTTGCCTTTTGCGATTCCCGCCATTGTTTGGTAAATCGTTGTCGTGGCAGGCCCTACAAGATCGGCTAGGTGCGTACAACCTTGAATACCGGCTACTAAAGACTTTACTAAACGTGTCCACCCCGGGGCGATTTGTTTACCAATTAGTTTGTTGAATATAGGCGTGATCTCGCCACAACAACCGTAGGGTGAATGGTCTGTTACTGCAATGCAATCGTGAACCAACAGATTGGTATCGACTGTTAAGCGAATCCACATTTCATGAATGGGTTCACCCGGTTCAATGGTGCCACGGTAAGAGTTCTCAAGAGGGTAGGTTTTAATATCTGTAATCTGTGCATCGACATCCCATAAACCGTCAGGCCTTTTAAAGCCGTTACAAGTAATTTGGCGAGTATGAATGTTTTCTCGTGGATAGGTACTTTCAGGTAAAGGCATAAGATTTTTTGCGTTTAGTTACAGTGGGGAGTTGCTTCTTGCTTGAAATTATAATCGTTTCTAGTCGTTTGTTGTGCGAGCGAGTGCAATATTTGGATATGTTTTTTTGTATTTGCAAACGTAGCGAGGTTGCTGAGGTGTTGCCTGGCCTGTGTTTGGTTGTAGTTAGCTTGAATGGCTGTTCGTTACAGAACCAAGCGGTTGTAACGATAAGCTCGTTGCGCCTGAGGGATGGCTTGGGTATAGTCATATTTTACCTAGCGCTAGTTTGAATTTAAGTATACGTTCGAGGAAATATGATGTCTATTAAAAGCACAATGATGGATTACCCATTAACATTAAGCACCTTAGTCGAGCGCTTAAAGACGTATTATCCGCGTGTGGAGGTGGTGTCAAGACTGCCAGATAAAACCCTGCATAGAACACACTATTTAGATATTCATAAACGAACTAAGCGCTTAGCTTCGGCGTTAACAAAGCGGGGTGTTAAAAAAGGAGAAGGCGTAGCGACCCTAATGTGGAATCATTACGGGCACCTTGAGGCTTACCTTGGAGTGCCTATTATGGGCGGTGTTCTCCATACTGTGAATTTACGATTATCGCCCAAAGATATTGCTTATATTATTAACCATGCTGGCGATAAGGTACTTATTATTGACGATATTTTACTGCCTTTATATGAGCAGTTTAAAGATGATGTGGCGTTAGATGAAGTGATTGTTGTTCCGCTAACAGGCGAAAAGGTTAACAGCGAATATACCGATTACGAGGATTATTTAAAGCTTGGTGATGATGACTTTAGCTACCCTATTATTGATGAAAATGATGCAGCGGGGATGTGCTATACCTCGGGCACAACAGGCCGCCCTAAAGGGGTTGTGTATAGCCATCGCTCAACGGTTCTACATGCAATGGCAGAGGCTATGGTTGATACATTGGGCGTTAGTCAGTCTGATGTGGTGACGCCTGTGGTGCCAATGTTTCATGCCAACGCTTGGGGGCTAAGCTATACATCGGTGCTAGTCGGTGCAAAACAAGCGTTACCGGGCCCACATTTAGATGCTGAGAGTTTGATGGATTTATACCAAAGCGAACAAGTAACGTTGAGCGCTGGTGTGCCCACCATTTGGATGGCAATAAAAACAGCCAGAGAAGCAGAGCCGAATCGCTGGAAGACAGCGCCTAATATGCGAATGGTGGTTGGCGGAGCGGCTGTTCCAGAGTCTTTATTTCGGGCGTTTGATAAGTTTGATATGACTATTATTCAAGCATGGGGAATGACAGAAACTGGGCCGTTAGCCACCGTAGGTATCGTTAAAGAAAGCCTATCTGACCTTGATGAAGATGCAAAATATGCCTGCCGAATTAAACAAGGGTTAACGTTGCCCTTTATTGATATACGAATTGTCGATGAAGAGGGTGTTGAATTACCTTGGGATGGTAAAACATCTGGTAATGCCGAGTTGAAAGGGCCGTGGGTAACCGCTACATACCATAAGAATGAAGGTGCTGAGGATAGTTTTAGCGAAGATGGTTGGCTAAAAACTGGGGATGTTTGCCAGATAGATCAAGAGGGTTATGTCAAACTGACCGATAGAACGAAAGACCTTGTTAAATCTGGCGGCGAATGGATTAGTTCGGTGGATCTTGAAAACGCAATTATGGGGCACCCTGATGTATTAGAAGCGGCTGTCATTGCTGTTGCACACCCTAAATGGGATGAGCGGCCTTTAGCGGTTGTTGTGGTTAAGGAAGATAAGCAAATAACAACGGACGATATACGTCAATTTCTAGACGGTAAGTTTACTAAAATGTGGTTGCCTGATGCGGTGGAGGTGATTGCTGAAATTCCTAAAACATCAACGGGTAAATTTATGAAAATGGCACTGCGAGAACAGTATAAAAACTGGGTTTGGGAATAAATTAGAAACGTTAATTAACAATTAAATAGGACGAATAATATGAAAGATGCGGTCATTATCGAAGCAGTACGCACACCTTTTGCTAAATATAATGGCGCATTTAGAGACATACCTGCCAATAAATTACTAGCTAATGCGTTACAAAGCGTGGTGTCTAGGTCGGGTATTGATAAAGAAAAAATCGAAGATGTTATCGCAGGCTCTGTAACTCAAATTGGTGAACAAGCCGCAGATATTGCCAGACAATCCTCTTTAATGGCCGGGTTTCCGGTGGAAGTGGCCGGTGTTACGTTGAATCGTTTTTGTGGCTCGGGTCAGCAAGCGGTGCATTTTGGCTCACAAGTTATTGATGCTGGAGATGCCAATTATATTATTGCTTGTGGTGCGGAAAGCATGACGCGTGTTGCGATGTTAACAGATATGACTCTGGGAGAACCGTATAAAGACTTTGCGCCAATGGGGGCAGAATTACTTAAACAATACCCGCTAGTGCATCAGGGTGTTAGTGCTGAATTAATAGCGGATAAATGGGGTATTAGCCGTGCTGACGTGGATGCCTTTGCTATTGATAGCCATGCTAAAGCTCAAGCGGCTATTAATACCGGCGCGAACAAGGAAATAAGCCCAATGCAAGGGTTAGACAAGGAAGGAAATAGCATTATTTTAGAGGCCGATGAAGGTGTTCGCGCGGTTATAGATTCTGATAAATTAAGTTCGCTAAAAACCATTTTTCGCCCGAAAGGTGACGGTGTAGTAACAGCAGGTAATGCCAGTCAAATTTCAGATGGTGCTGCTGCAGTTCTGATCGCTAATAAAAAGATAGCCGTGGCGGATGGTTTTAAGCCAAGGGCTAGGTTCCGTGCTCGTGTCGTTGTAGGTAGTGACCCTGTTTTACAATTAGACGGGCCAATTGCTGCCACTAAATTAGCGTTAAAAAAGGCTGGTTTAACGGTAGATGATATAGATTGGTTTGAAATAAACGAAGCCTTTGCAACGGTTTCATTGGCGTGGATGAAAGCAATAAACCCAGCGCCAGAAAAAGTTAATCCGTGGGGCGGCGCGATTGCACATGGGCACCCATTAGGCGCAACCGGCGCAGGCCTGATGGCAAAAATGCTGGCAGGTTTAGAAGCGACAGATGGACAGTTTGCGCTTCAGACCATGTGTATTGGTTTAGGTATGGCAACAGCCACAATTATTGAACGAATTTAAGGAGTTAGAGAGTGGATTATAAAGATAGAACATTTTTGGTAACCGGTGCAGGCTCTGGTTTAGGTGGTGCAACGGCGTCTATGCTAATTGAGCAAGGGGCTTATGTTGTTATATTGGATATTAATGAGCAAGCCGGTAAAGAGAAAGAAGCTGAATTAGGGGTAAATAGCCGGTTTATAAAAACAGATGTGACCAGTGAAGAAGAAGTGATGGCAGCGATAGAGCTGGCAAAGACTACATTTACAGGTGTGCATGGTGTCATTAATGCAGCGGGCGTAGCCATTGTTGGTAAGGTGCTAGATAGAGACGGTAACCCACACTCGTTAGAGCTATTTACTAAAGGGGTTACTATTAACCTTATTGGCACCTTTAATGTTATTCGCCTAGCGGCGCAGGTGATGGCTAAAAATGACCCAACAGAAGGCGGTGAGCGGGGAGTTATTATCAACACAGCATCCATCGCTGCGTATGAGGGGCAAATTGGCCAAGCCAGTTATTCTGCATCTAAATCAGGCGTGGTGGGAATGACCTTACCCATTGCGCGTGAATTAGCTCGATATGGCATAAGAGTTTGTACTATTGCACCGGGCATTTTTGAAACGCCAATGTTGTCAGAACTTTCAGATGAAGCACGTGAATCTTTAGGTCAAATTGTTCCTTTCCCGCCACGTTTAGGGCAGCCGAATGAGTTTGCTTCACTTGCAGGGCATATTATTGAAAATGTCATGTTAAATGGTGAGGTGATTCGATTGGACGGAGCTGTTCGGTTAACAGCTAAGTAGGCGATATGATGCAATACGAAACATTATTAATAGAAACCCCGGCTAAAGGTGTTGCTTTAATTCGCCTAAATAGACCTCGTCAATATAATGCCCTTAATTCAACTTTATTGGTTGAGTTAGGTGATGCACTAAACCATTTTGAAACCGATGATGCGGTTGGCGCGGTGATTATTACCGGCTCTGATAAAGCCTTTGCTGCCGGAGCAGATATTGCAGAAATGGTCGGTATTAGTGGTCAACAGATGCTTGAAATGGTTGAAGCCTCAACCGGTTGGAGGGCTTTATCGACATTTACCAAACCGACTGTTTGTGCTGTTTCCGGTATGGCATTAGGAGGTGGTTTTGAACTCGCATTACAGTGCGATATTTTATTGGCGACGAAAGGGGCAAAATTTGCCTTACCTGAAGTGAATTTAGGCGTTATTCCTGGGGCGGGTGGTACCCAACGTGTTGCTCGAATTATTGGTAAATCGTTAGCAATGGAAATGATTATGAATGGGCGAGCCCTATTTGCTGAAGAAGCACACCAACGAGGTATTGTTAGCCGCGTAATCGAGCCTACTGAGATAGAAGCCGAAGCCGTTCAATTGGCTTCAGAACTGGCTTCCAGAGCACCCTTGGCAGTACGTGCAGGTAAAGCTTGTGTCAATAAGGCGATGAGTTCTACATTAGAAGAGGGCTTATTGTTTGAACGAAACGCATTTATTCCATTGTTTGATACAGAAGATGCTAAACAGATGATGACGGCATTTTTAAATAAATCGAACTAGTTTCTAATCATTGAAATAAGGGGTTAACAATGGGGTATCAATCAGATTTTCGTGCTGGCTTATTTAACAATAGAAATATTATTGTGACAGGGGCAGGCAGTGGTCTTGGGCGATGTAATGCGCATGAGTTAGCGTCTTTAGGTGCCCGTGTTTTGTTAGTGGGCCGTAAAATTGAAAAACTTGAAATGGTTCGCGATGAAATTATCGAAGATGGTGGGGTTTGTGACCTTGGCAGCTGTGATATACGTGATGAACAAGCGGTTACAGAACGGGTGGCAACATTCATTAAAAACCATGGGCAAATTTATGGTTTGGTGAATAATGCGGGCGGGCAATTTCCATCGCCATTGGAAAAAATCAGTAAGAACGGTTGGAATGCTGTGGTTAACACGAATTTAACGGGCGGTTTTTTAATGGCGCGTGAAGTTTATAAGCAGTCCATGTCAATTCATGGAGGGGCTATTGTTAATATCGTGGCAGACATGTGGGGCGGTATGCCAGGTATGGGGCATTCAGGGGCTGCACGTGCAGGCATGGCTAATTTTACACAGACAGCTGCTTATGAATGGGGGCATGCAAATGTACGAGTGAATGCGGTGGCTCCAGGCTGGATTATGTCGAGCGGAATGGATACCTATGACGCTGAATTTAAGGAGAGGCTTAAAACACTAAAAGATGCCGTGCCATTAGGCCGTTTAGGTAATGAAGCTGAAATTAGCGCAGCTATTTGTTTCTTGTTAAGCGATTCAGCCAGTTATATCAGTGGCACAACTATTCGAGTGGATGGTGCTGCATCACAGGGTAATACGGCTATTTACCCATTAGCTCAGGTGAAAAATTCAACCCCATTTAATGGTTTTCATCGTCAAATAACAGCGGACGTTTTTAAATAAATTGCTTTAAAAATAATGTTTAAACCATTAAAAAATATAACGATTGTTACAATAGCTTTAAACCTTCCGGGGCCTTTGGCAGCAAAACGTTTTTGCGAGCTAGGCGCAAACGTTGTAAAAGTTGAACCACCTCAAGGCGATCCGTTTGAGCAGTATTGCCCAGAATGGTATGCGCAACTAAATGAGGGGCAGCAACGTGAAGTTATCGATATAAAGTCAACTGAAGGGCGTGCACAATTAAATACATTGCTGTCATCAGCCACCTTATTATTGACCGCTCAACGGCCAGCGGCATTAGAGCGATTAGGGCTTGGTTGGAATGAATTGCACGAAAAATTTCCATTGTTAAACCATCTTGCGGTAGTAGGTTATCCGCCGCCGAATGATAATCACGCTGGTCATGACTTAACGTATCAAGCCGCACTGGGCTTATTGAATCCACCTCATATGCCTAAAACATTAACTGCCGATTTAGCCGGTGCAGAACGTGCTGCATTTGAAGGCTTGGCAATGATAATGGCTACTAGAGAAGGTGCAAAAGCTAGTCAGACTTTAGTCGCCTTGTCGGATGCAGCTGATTACATGGCTCAACCGTTTAATTATGGTTTAACAAGCGACGGTGGTTTATTAAGCGGTGCTTTAGCTGAGTATGATTTATACGAAACACTGGATGGTTGGGTTGCTGTGGCAGCTCTTGAATCACATTTTAAAACTAAATTTAAACAGCAGTTAGCGCTTAAGTCATTTAATAAACAAGAAGTTGCGATTAGGTTAAAACAAAAATCATCGAGTGAATGGGTGGCGTGGGCTAATCAGCAAGATATTCCGTTAGTGGCAGTAAAAAAAGATTAAAACGAGCATACTGTGTTTGCTGATTAGTGTGCGATATTTAAAATATTTTGTAGAAAATAATAAATAACTAAGGGGAGAACAACACATGCTAACTATTATCATTTGCTTAAGCTGCATCGCTTTTATGCCGTATGTGGCATCGACTATTGGTGGTTATTATCGCGTATCACAAAAGGGTACGTATGATCTTGTTAACCCTCGTGCGCAAGCTCTGCAATTAGTCGGCGCTGGCGCTCGATCACAATACCTTCAAGCCAACTGCTGGGAGGCATTAATACTTTTCTCTGTAGCGATATTGGCTGTGTTTCTTGCTGGTGCGAATATTGAAACTGTTGGTATGCTCTCGGTTGCTTTTGTGGTTATTCGGTGTGTTTATTTTTTTGCTTATTTAGCGAATATGGCTATGTTACGTTTCACGGCATTTACACTTGGTTTTTTTTGCTGTGCGGGTTTGTTTTATATGGCGGTTAACGCAGCTATTCTTTAGTTACTGTGAGATACCCATCGCTGTGAGTTTTTAAAGTGCTTGACTATGATGCAGGTCATATAAGCGGCAAAGGCATTTGTTATAGGGTTAGCATCTTTATATGATGCTAACTGTATGAATACGTTAAACGAAAATCCTTCGCAAGCAGAAATAAAATTCAATATATTTGTTTTAGGCTTTCGCCCATTTTTCCTTGCAGCCGGTGTGTTTTCAATAGTCAGTATGTCGGCCTGGATGGCGATATATGGTGCTGGGTTACAAATTCCTATGGCTGGTTTGCCTAGCTCGTACTGGCATGCGCATGAAATGTTGTACGGCTATACGATGGCGGTGGTGGCTGGTTTTTTATTAACGGCTATTAAGAATTGGACTGGCCAGCAAACTATTCAGTACACGGCTTTATTAATGCTGTGCTTAATGTGGCTGGGTGCTCGAGCTTGTATGTTGCTTGGGGCGAATTTTTTCATTCCTGCGGCGATGTTAGATTTAGGTTTTAACTTCTGTTTATTGTTGGCCGTGTTAGTGCCTGTTTTTAAGGTGAAACAGTGGCGGCAAGCAGGCATTGTGTTAGTGGTTTTTTTAATGGCGTTGTTCAATACGTTGTTTTATCTTGGCGTGTTTGGGGTCGTTGATGCCGGTACCTATTGGGGTATTTATGGCGCTTTATTTTTGTTGTTAGCGCTAGTGATGATAATGCTGAGACGTGTGATGCCTTTTTTTATTGAAAAAGGTCTCGATGAAACGGTTCAGTTGAAAAACTCCTTGTTTTTGGATAGCGCAAGCATTGTGCTGTTTTTGCTATTTGGGATAAATGAAGTATTTATTCTGGATGTGATGACAAGTAGTTATTTGGCGTTATTGTTATTTATTGTTTCTTCCGCCCGTTTATATAATTGGTATGCAAAGGGCATATGGCGTAAACCGCTTTTATGGGGAATTTATAGCGCTTTTATGGTTATAGCCTTGGGCTTTTTATTGTTTGCTTTAGTGCCTTATGTGGATGTAGTAACACGTTCGCTTTCAATTCATGCTTTTACTTTAGGCGGGTTTGGCTTGTTGACGCTTTCTATGATGTCACGTGTTACCTTGGGTCACACAGGAAGAGGGGTTAAGCAACCTTCTTCGTGGATTACGGTGGCGCAATGGTTATTAGTAATGGGGGTTATTAGTCGAGTTGTCGTACCATTGTTTTTTCAGCGTTTTTATCTCGAGTCGGTTTTTATGTCGCAACTGCTTTGGATAATAGGTTTTGCCATTTTCCTTGTTGTTAATGTGCCTTTTTTAACAAAAGCAAGAGCCGATGCTGCTGAAGGTTAAACGTGTCCCTTAGCAGCATGGTTCTTTATAAAAACAATGGATAACACGATTAAGCGAGGTGTTAATCTGCCCATGTTGTGAAGCTGTCCACGTCTTCACGTTGTGTTCGATATTGATTTACAGGTTTATCATTATCGGGGTAACCGACAGATAAGCTACAGATGAAGGAGTATTGATCAGAGACATTTAAACGCTCACGTACCAGGTCAGGGTAATCACTGGTTGAGGCCTGCGGGCAACTTCCTAGACCATGGCCGCGGAGGGCTAACATAACACTTTGTACAAACATCCCCATGTCAAACCATGAACCTTGGGCCATTATTTTATCGATAAAGAAAAACATGCTGACGGGCGCATCAAAAAATCGATAATTAGCCAATGCTGCCTCGGTTCGTTTTTCCTTGTCTTCACGGCCAATATCTAAGGCTTGGTAGAGGTCCATTCCACATTGGAAGCGTCTGCCTTTGAACGGCTCGACCCATTCTTTTGGGTAGTATTGATAATCGGGGTTTGCTTTAACGCCATTTTTGGCGGCGTTTAATAAGGCATCTGAAATAGTTTGTTTTGTTTTACCTTGGGCAACAACGACTTTCCAAGGTTGTGTGTTGGTACCAGATGGAGCCCAACGCGCAGTATCTAGTACATCATAAATTACTTCTTTCGCTACGGGTTTATCTTGAAAGGCACGTACCGAGATTCGTCCTTTAATTGCTTCTTTTATATCCATGGAATTAAGACCGATTCATTTTAAAAAATATATATTATCAGCTTTGTGAGCGTCTAATAAAATAAAACGGGGTTAAAGGTCGATGTGTCTTTACTCAGTTTTTAGAAAGATTAAAGCTTTCAATTTGTTGTACAATTTAAATTCAAATATCTATTAGATTTTATCGTAGGTCAACTCAATATTATCTTTAAAAGAAACCTAATGATTGTTAGAATGTCCTTTAAAGTAACGAAAATGAAGGTAAAGTAAATGAAAGTTTTAGTGGGTGTTAAACGAGTTGTTGATTACAACGTTCGGATACAGGTTAAGGCCGATGGTTCAGGCGTTGCCACTGATGGCGTTAAAATGAGCATGAATCCGTTTGATGAAATTGCTGTTGAAGAGGCGTTACGTCTCAAAGAATCAGGAACAGCAGAAGAAGTGATCGCTGTAACGATAGGCCCTAAAGTTTGTCAGGAGCAATTAAGAACTGCGCTAGCGATGGGTGCAGACCGTGCAATTCATGTTGAAACAGATGATGAAATTCAACCGTTAACAGGGGCACGTATTTTAAAAGCACTGGCTGATAAAGAGCAGCCTAAGATTGTGTTGTTAGGTAAACAAGCGATTGATGACGATAATAATCAAACAGCTCAAATGCTGGGTGCGTTATCACATTGGCCACAAGCAACATTCGCATCAGAAGTAAAAATTGAGGGTGACACAGCACAAGTGACTCGTGAAATTGATGCTGGACTTGAAACGTTATCAGTTGATTTGCCAGCTGTTATTAGTGTGGATTTACGATTAAACGAGCCGCGCTATGTCAAACTTCCCGATATTATGAAAGCAAAGCGTAAACCGATTGAAACAGTAACCGTTGCGGAACTAAATGTTGAAGCAGCAGCACCAGTCAAGGTTTTAAAAACATCTGCACCGGCAAAACGCCAAGCAGGTATTAAAGTAGAGTCTGTTGATGAACTGGTTAGCGTATTAAAAGAAAAAGGGTTGGTCTAATGAGCAAAGTACTGGTTATTGCAGAACATAATGGTAGTGAATTAAATGGTTCTACAGCACGTGCTGTAGCTTGTGCAAGTGAACTTGGTTTAGAGGCTGTCGATGTGGCTGTGTTAGCTTCCGATGGACAATCGGTGGCAGAACAAGCGGCTAAGCTAACGGGTGTTGCAACAGTCATTTTGGTTCAAAACGAGGTTAATGAGCACGCTGTGGCAGCATTGCTAGCTCCGCAAATTGAGGTGTTAGCATCAGAGTACAGTCACGTGTTCGCGCCAAGCACAACATTTGGTAAAGATTTAATGCCGCGCGTTGCTGCACACTTGGGTGTGCCGCAAATCAGCGATATTATGCGTGTTGAAAGTGCAACTGTTTTTGATCGCCCAGTTTACGCTGGGAATGCGGTTGTAACGGTTGAAGCGCCAGAAGGATTAGTGGTTGGGACGGTTAGAACGGCATCATACTCAGCAGTCTCAACAGAAGGTTCTGCTGTGATCGAAACACGCGAAGTAGCGGCTAACTTGCCTTCACACACGCGTTATGTAGGCCTTACCACCAGTGGCGGCGGCGATCGCCCTGATCTTCAAGCGGCTACAAAAGTTGTTTCTGGTGGACGTGGTGTTGGTAGCGAAGAAAACTTCAGTGTTATTTATAGTTTGGCTGATAAGTTAGGGGCGGGTGTTGGTGCATCGAGAGCAGCCGTTGACGCGGGCTTTATTCCTAATGATCATCAAGTTGGTCAGACGGGTAAAATTATTGCACCGGAACTTTACATGGCCTTTGGTATCTCAGGCGCTATTCAACACCTAGCGGGTATTAAAGATGCTGGAACTATCGTTGCTGTTAACAAAGATGCGGATGCGCCCATTTTTGAAGTGGCTGACTATGGTTTGGTTGGTGATTTATTTGAAGTGATTGAAGAGCTTGAAAAAGCCTTATAAGTACTTTATAAAATAATGAAGGTGCCAGGGCTACTGATAAGCGCTGGTACCTTTTTTTCGTATTAATGTTAGGGGGTAATATGGAACGTGAGTCAATGGAGTTTGATGTAGTGATCGTTGGTGCTGGGCCTGCTGGCTTATCAGCGGCCTGCAAACTGATGCAGTTAGCGCAAGAAAAAAACCAAGAATTAATGGTTTGTGTTATTGAAAAGGGCTCGGAAGTTGGCGCACATATTCTATCGGGTGCGGTGATTGAACCCACAGCGATGGATGAGCTGTTTCCTGATTGGAAAGAAAAAGGCGCACCATTAAAAACAAAGGTCAAAGGAGATGATGTTTATTATTTAACTGGCCAAGAAAAAGGTATCAAAACCCCTAACTTTTTAATTCCTAAACCGATGCATAATGAAGGTAATTATATTGTTAGCATGGCTAATGTGTGTCGTTGGTTGGCTGAGCAGGCAGAAGGGATGGGTGTTGAAATTTTCCCTGGGTTCACGGCATCAGAGGTTTTATATAATGATGATGGCAGTGTTAAGGGTATTTTAACCGGCGACATGGGCGTTGCTGAAGATGGTTCAGAAAAAGATGGCTACATGCCAGGTATGGAATTGTTGGCTAAACAGACGATTTTTGCTGAAGGCTGCCGCGGTCACCTTGGTAAGCAGTTAATGGAAACCTTTAACCTGCGTGAAAATGTTGACCCCCAGCATTATGGCTTAGGAATTAAAGAAATTTGGACAATTGAGCCGGAAAAACACGAAGAAGGGCTTGTCGTGCACACGGCTGGCTGGCCGCTTGATAACCACACTGAAGGCGGCGGCTTTTTGTACCATATGGAAAATAATCAAGTCGCACTTGGGTTTATCGTTGCATTAAATTATGACAACCCACATTTGAGCCCGTTTGATGAAATGCAACGTTGGAAGCTTAACCCTAAAATTTCTCAGTTCCTTGAAGGTGGAAAACGGATCGCATACGGTGCACGTGCAGTTAACAAAGGAGGAATGCAGTCAGTTCCTAAGCTTAGTTTCCCTGGTGGGCTGTTAGTGGGTTGTGATGCTGGTTTCCTAAATGGTGCAAAAATTAAAGGCAATCATACGGCCATGAAAACCGGAATGTTAGCTGCTGAAGCAATTATGGAGTCGATGTTAGCCGGTGATATTGCAAATAAGGCATTAACCGTAATGGACGATAAATACAAATCATCTTGGGTATTTGATGAATTGTATAAAACCCGTAATTTCGGCCCAGCGTTACATAAATTTGGTACGTTACTGGGTGGCTCATTTGCTTGGTTAGACCAAAATATTTTTGCAGGGAAGATGCCTTTTACTTGGCATAACACCACACCCGATCATGAAACTTTAAAACAAGCTTCACAGTGCGAGGCGCCAGACTATCCAAAACCTGATGGAAAGCTTACGTTTGATAAATTGTCATCTGTTTTTTTATCTAGCACGAATCATGAAGAAGATCAGCCTTGCCATTTAAAATTAATAGATCCTTCTGTTCCAATTAAACATAATTTGCCGCTGTATGATGAGCCAGCTCAACGTTATTGCCCAGCTGGGGTTTATGAAGTGATTGAAGATGCTGAGGGCCAGCCAACGTTTCAGATTAATGGCCAAAACTGTGTGCATTGCAAGACATGTGATATTAAAGACCCTACACAAAATATCACCTGGGTGACGCCTGAAGGGGGCGGTGGGCCGAACTATGCCAATATGTAGTTATGTTATAATCATTCAATTTAGTTAATCGTAAATTTAGCCATGTCGACAATACCAGCAGCTGCTCCAAAAAATAAAGTGAAGAAAACCAGAGAGAGAATTTTAGATGCTTCAGCAGCTTTGTTTAGTAAGCAAGGTTATAACGGTACAGCATTAAGAGATATAGCCAAGTCATTAGATATGAAGGCGGGTAGTCTTTATTATCATTTTGATTCGAAAGAACAGCTAGTTCTTGAGATTTTAAAGATTGGTCTTGAAAATATAATTAATACCGTGCTTGCTCGTGTTAATGCGTTGCCAGAAGACGCGTCGACTCAAGAGGTCTTGATGGAGGCTGCAAAGGGACATTTAACTGCTTTGCTTGAAAAAGGAGACTATACCTCAACGAGTATTCGTAACTATGGGCAAATGCCAACTGCAGTCCAAGAAGAAGGGCGTGTAGGACGAGATAGGTACGAAAATATTTGGCGAAAATGGCTAGTTGCCGCACAGGAAAAAGGTGACATTAAAGCCGATGTCGATTTAAAAATATTAAGGCTGTCTTTACTAGGCTCACTTAATAGAACACTCGCTTGGTATTCACCTGGTGGTAAAACAATTGATGAAATTGCAGAAATTCAAATTGGTTTTTTCTGGGATGGTATTAAAGGGTCATAGTATTAAAGTGAATAACGTCAGCCAACTGTTACGTTATTCACTTTAAATTTAGTGGTCGTTATAAATGACTTGTTAATTCTGTCACGCTAGAAAATGAGGCCAAATTTAAAATAGCTTGTTGAATCTCAGTTGCTTTGTTTTTTGAGATTGCCAATTGGCAGTTAAGGAAAAATTTCTTAGCAATATCGTCAGCACTTAACGGCCTATCAAAACAACCTCGGTTTTTATGTTCGCGATGTTTCAGGACGCGCCCATCTTTTAAGGTGATATGTACTTCACCGGAGTAATAGGTTGGGAAACCAGAGTTTGGGTCTACCTGATAAATCACTTTTTTTGCTAATGCTGCAACGACAGGGTCTGCCAAGGGTGTAGGTTCTAGATCTGCTAAAGTAAAATCGTGGCGGACTAAAGCAACAGCAACTAAGTAAGGCACACTAAATTGAGCTTCATATGCACAGGTTGGTGCTTGTTTGTTCTCAAGCGGCTCGCACACTGTTTTAACAACTTCCTCGGGAACTAGTGCTGTAATGCTCTCAATTTGATCGACCGTTAATTGATGCTCTTTCGTTAAGTGTAAAGTAGCATCAATGCAAGCATGGGTGAAATGGCAAGAAGGGTAAGGCTTAACGCCTACATTCATAACCTCCCAAACAGAATTTAAGCCGGCGGTTGCTAAATCATAATCACAACCCGGTTCCAGCCCAATCAAGTGACTGTTGTATAAACCAAAACGCCCTTCATAAGGCAAACTCGGGCCAATATATCCGGCCTTAGCAAAGGTCGCTGCCATAATGCCAGATACGGCAGCCCAGCCTGGGTGATAACGCTTGGTCCATGCGCCATCTTCCAAAAATTCAAAATTACCTGAAGCCATACTTAAGGCAATACCTTGCGCCATCGTCTTCTGTTCTACGGGCAGCTTCATTAACATGGCAGCGACAAGGGAACAGGCAAATGCTCCTGCGATTCCGGTGGGGTGATGACCGACTTGGTGAAAGGCTCCTTTTGCAACCATTCCAAGTCGAGCCCCGACTTCCATGCCTGCTATATAGGCGGCTAACATCTCTTCACCGGTTGAATTACATTTTTCAGCAACTGCTAAAACACAGGGCCAAACTGCAGAGGTCATATGCACTACACCTGCGACATGAGTATCATCAAAATCTAGTCCATGTATGAGTAAGCCATTGGCCAGCGCAGCATCTCGGTAGGGCATTTTTTCACCTGTTCCGAGTACAATATGCTCACCGGGCTCCTTAAAGAGACGTAGTGCTTCGAGCCCTTTTTTGCTGAAATCATATTGAGTTGAAGCATAGGCGATACCTGTTCCATCTAGAATTAGTTGTAAGGCATATTGCTGAACATCAAGGGGGACGTTATTGAGATTGAAACCATGAACAAATTGAGACAGTTTAGTTGAGATGGTTTGAGAAGCTTGTTTATTCATTTAGCGTTATCCAATGTGAGTAAATGTTATTTTATTGTGAAAAATAACATAAAAAAGCTTAAATTACTTGCAAAATCTAACGATTGTTAGTATTTTATATGGTTGTGCTTTATGCCCTAAGGGTGAGGAGCAAATTGCCTTGAAGGCATTTTGTTTATTGATGCCGAATTTTTGAATTGGTAGCCACTGCCTATGAAAGCTTAGTAATTTAGGCAAAGTAAAACAATTGAAGGCTAGAAACGTGAGGGCGTAAATGAAGAGGTGTGCCTGTTTCTAGTGATCCAAAGCAAGATGATAACTAACAGTAGGTAATACTAAGACACTAACAAGAGTTAGGCAGACGCACTATTAACCGCCCGGGTGTCTATAATGGCTTCACGAATTAGTTGAAGACTATAAAACGAGAGTTAAGCGGCTATAGATCAACAATAAAACTATCAACCCATACCGTTTAGGGTGTAGAGAACCAATCAATAAAACTTATTTAAAAGATAAATTTAATAAACTAAGGCAATAAAGGAGTTATACGTGGATTTAAATTATACCCCCGAAGAAAAAGCCTTCCAGCAGGAAGTGCGTGAATTTATTAAGGAAAATTACCCTAAAGATATACAAGAAAAAGTAGCTAAAGGTATCGCCCTTAAAAAAGAAGACTACGTACGCTGGCAAAAAATTCTGGCGGCTAAAGATGGTTGGGTTGCTCCAGGTTGGCCTGCTGAATATGGTGGCCCAGGTTGGACGCCGGTGCAAAAATATATCTTCGAGGAAGAGTGCGGTGCAGCTAATTGCCTTAGGACAGTAGCTTTTGGTTTAGTGATGTTAGCACCGGTGTTGATGAAATATGGTACGCCTGAACAACGCGATAAATATCTAAATGATATTCTTCATAGTAATGTGTGGTGGTGCCAAGGTTATTCGGAACCTAATGCAGGTTCAGATTTAGCTTCATTACAAACAAAAGCTGAAAGACAGGGCGACCATTACATTGTCAATGGCTCAAAAACATGGACAACACACGGCCATTACGCCGACATGATGTTTACACTGGTAAGGACCAGCCAAGAAGATCGAAAACAAAAAGGCATTAGCTTTTTATTAATTGATATGAAATCGCCAGGTGTTTCAACCTCGCCGATTATTACGGTTGATGGCATGCATGTGGTTAACCAAGTATTTCTAGAAAACGTGAAAGTGCCGGTAGAGAACCTAGTGGGCGAAGAAGGTGAAGGCTGGACAATTGCTAAATCATTATTGATGCATGAGCGAACATATATTGCGCAAGTACCTCGTTCAAAAAGACAAATTAAACGTCTTAAAGAGCTCGCTTCAAAAGAAAAATATAATGGTAAGCCACTGATTGAAGATGCGATGTTTAAAGCGAAAATATCAGCGGTTGAAATTGAATTAATGGCCTTAGAAATGACTAATATGCGCGTGTTGTCCAAACTTGCATTGGGCGATGCGCCGGGTGCTGAGTCCTCGCTTTTAAAAGTTAAAGGGACAGAGGTTCAACAAGCGATCACTGCTTTATTAATGGAAGCAGTTGGTTATTTTGCCTTGCCTTATGTAAAAGAGTCTATGACCGAAGGTTGGCAAGAAGAACCTATTGGGCCGGAAGAAGCATCAGTACTGACGCCTCACTATTTAGATTGGCGTAAATCATCCATTTATGGTGGATCAAATGAAATTCAAAAGAACATCATGGCGAAGGCCGTGTTGGGCCTTTAAGCAGTAGGAGTAGTTAAATGAATTTAGAATTTACTGAAGAAATGATCATGTTGCAAGATGGGATACATAAGTTCTTGCAGAATGAATATGACTTTGAGACTCGCCAATCACTTAGTCGTAAAGGCATTGGTTACAGCGAAGAAAATTGGCAAAATTTTGCTGATATGGGTTTATTGGGCGTGCCATTTGATGAAGAGTTTGGCGGTTTTGGTTTTGGCCAAACAGGTTTGATTGTAATAATGGAGGCGATTGGTAAAGGTCTTGTTGTTGAACCGTATTTAGCCTCTATTGTATTGGGTGGTTTATTGATTCAACGAGCTGCAAATACTGAACAAAAAGAAGCCATTTTACCTGCTCTTATTGCAGGGGAAATGAAACTAGCATTTGCCTATGCTGAGCGTCAATCACGCTATAACTTAACTGACGTTGAATTTAGCGCACAGAAAAAAGCAGCTCAATACTGTTTGTCTGGTGCAAAATCGGTGGTATTTAATGCAGAAACGGCGGATAAAATAATCGTTTCAGCTAGAACCAGTGGTGATAATTTTACGCCAGAAGGGATTTCTTTATTCATTGTTGATAAAGATATAGAGGGCTTAACCTCGCGTGATTATGAAACAGTCGATGGCCTACGTGCTTCTGAATTAACATTTGATAATGTCATGGTAGATGAAAGCGCCCTTGTTGGTGACTTAGATGGTGCATTTTCCGACATTGAATATGTGATTGATGCTGCAACAGCTGCAGTTTGTGCCGAAGGGGTTGGTGTGGTGACTGAGTTGCGTGATAAAACTGTAGAATACCTTAAAACACGTAAACAATTTGATCAGCCCATTGGTAATTTTCAAGTACTTCAGCACCGCTGTGTTGATATGTTTATGACCGAAGAACAACTGCGTTCGTTGTCCTATCTGGCCGCTATCAAGGTGTCAGAAGATGATACGACTGAACGTGTAAAAAGTGTCTCTGCGGCTAAAGTTTATTTGGGAGACGCTCGATCAATTGTTGGTGAGCAAGCCGCTCAACTACACGGTGGTATCGGCGTAACCGATGAATTAGATGTTGCACATTATGTAAAACGTTTAACCATGATGAATGCAGTGTTTGGAGACCGTGATTATCATCTACAGCGTTTTAGTCAGGCTTAAAGGACGTATTAATATATGGGGATGTTGACCTTTCCGATAGCCAGCAAACCGGAGTTTGGTCTTCCAATGAAGGTAGAAGAAGGCATTTTCTTACTGAAAATGCCTATTCCCTATGCGTTAGATCATATCAATCTTTGGTTGTTGAGGGATGGGGAAGGCTGGACGATTATTGATTCTGGGTTTTATAGTGAAGAGGCAACCTTACTATGGAATAAGGTATTGGTAGATTTTTGTCATAATGAACCGATTCAGAAAATAATCATTACTCATTTTCACCCTGATCATGTAGGCATGGCTCAATGGTTAGCGCATAAAACAAATGCGCCCGTGCATATGAGTCAAATTGAATTTTTGACTACCCAGATGGCATGTCAAGAGTATTCTAAGCAGCAAAAAGCTAGACGTAGGGAATATTTTGAGCGTTTTGGTTTAGCTCAAGAAGACATTCAACAGCTACAAGATAAAGTCGGCGGTTATGTTACCGGTGTTCCGGAGGCACCTACCTCATATCAGCGTTTGGTTGATGGGCAGTCACTGTTGATTAATGGCGAGCAATGGCATTTATTACAATTTAATGGCCACAGCCCCGGGCATATTTGTCTGCATAATAAGCAACGAGACCTTCTTGTCTCCGGAGATCAAATATTGCCTAATATTTCGCCGAATGTCAGTGTTAATTTCTATGAAAGTGATGCAGATCCACTGGCTGATTATTTATCCAGTTTAGACACCTTGGCAACCTTAGGTGCCGATACGGTGGTATTGCCATCACACGGTCGAATTTTTAAGGGCATTAAGGAACGTGCAACAATGCTTAAAGAAGGGCATCGTAAATCATTAGATCAAATTTTAGCATTTTGCCAACAAGCTCGGTCAGGGTTGGAGGTATTGCATATGCTCTATGGCAAACGATTAAGTCTATTCAATTTATCGTTGGCAACGGGTGAAGCGATGGCGCATTTAAATTATTTAATTGGAACAGGTGAGGTGACACGTAGTGGCGACCTGGTTTATCAATACAAAACAAATTAAACAGAGAATTGATGATGAGCACTTATGTGAAGTATAGCAGTATGTCTGAAGGTGATGATTTTCTCGACCCAGTACCATCTTTTGAGGTGACAGCGGAGCGTGTGGATAAATACATTGAATCGACACAGGATGAAACACCTCAGCTAAGAGAAGAGGATCAACAAGGGCGCCGTATTGCACCACCCATGTTGGCGGCGGTATATGTGATTGAAGCACTACGAACACGCGTAGGCCCACCGGGCGGAATTCATGCAAAACAACAATTTAAATTTCATCGGCCTGCCTATATTGGTGAAACGCTCTATACCTCGGCAAAAGTTCTTAAGTTGTATGAAAGGAAAGGGCGTAACTACGTTGAAATGACAACGCAAACGCACAACCAAGAAGGGGAATTAGTGACCAGCGGGATGATTACACGGATCTGGGGGAAAGAGGCATGAGCGAACTAAAATCTTATGAAGGGTATTGTGTCGGTGCTTCAATAGGTGAATTGACTCAAGCTGTCGATCAAAGCATGATTAATGCTTATGCTGACGCGTCAGGCGATATCAATCCTTTACATATTGACCTTGAGTTTGCGAAAACCACTTTTTTTGGTCGGACGATTGCTCATGGTTTATTGACACTTGCATTTGTTTCGCGAGTTTTATCAGCTTGGAACTGGCAAGGATGGGCTTATGGTGGTGAATTGAATGTGTCATTTTTAGGCCCCGTTTACCCCGGTGATACTGTGCGCGTATCAGGTGATATTGAACAGATAGAGAAAAGAGAAGATGGCGTGTATGCTCGATGCCAACTGGTATGTTTCTGTGGTGAAAGAACCGTTTTAAAAGGCTTTGTCATTAGCAAAATATCAAAATAAGGACACAGGCAATCGGTTAACTATTTAGCGGTAAAAAGGGGGGGTATGTATGGCAAAGCACTTAACACCTGAAACGAAAATATCGACCACAAATGAGCAACAAATTCTGGTTCGAAACAAAGATCTGGTTAATGAGTTGATGGGGCATGTTAGTTTTACCGAGATGTTCTTTTTACATTTGATGCAACGCATGCCTAGCAAGGGAGAAATAGCTATTTTCGATGCTGTTTTGGTTACCTTAATGGAACACGGCTTAACGCCCAGCGCGATAGCCACTCGATTGACAATAATGGCAGCCCCAGAATCGGTTCAAGGAGCTATTTCGGCAGGTTTACAGGGAATTGGTAGTGGCTTAGTGGGCACAATGGAAGGCATGGCTAAGAATTTACAAGATATTATCACCGCAGAAGAAGGGTTAGAGGCCAGTTGTTTACGCATTGTGAACGGCTTCAAAGCAACACGCCAAGCAATCCCCGGGTTTGGTCACCCCTTTCACAAACCAGATGACCCGCGAACGCCGCGACTCTTTGAAATAGCTCGTCAAGCAGGTGTAGAGGGGCATTATATAGATATTGTTACTACACTATCTAAAACGGTTGATCAGGTATACGGCAAGCACTTAACCATTAATGCAACCGGTGCGATAGCGGTCGTGTTATCAGAAATTGGTGTGCCATGGGATGTGATGCGTGGTATAGCAGTAGTGACTCGCAGTGCTGGTCTGCTAGGCCATATAAGTGAAGAAAGGGAACACCCCATTGCACCATTTATTTACTCGCACATTGAAGACACAGTGCCGTATACCGGCAAACGTACATTAGATGACTAGGTTGATTACCTAATAATGGTTAATACGATTTAGCTAAACCTAATACGCGTTCTGCAATATAACATAAGGCAAGCTGAGGACTGACAGGGGCAATTCTTGGTATCATTGATTCACGAAGATAGCGTTCAACGTGATATTCTTTTGCGTAGCCAAAACCACCGTGAGTCATAACGGCTGTTTCACAAGCATGAAAACCTGCTTCTCCAGCCAAATATTTAGCTGCATTAGCCGCTGCACCACAGGGTTGATTATTATCATATTGCCAAGCAGCCGACATGGCCATCAGCCAAGCAGCTTCTAACTCAGACCAGCACACAGCTAATGGGTGTTGTATGCCTTGGTTTTGGCCAATGGGGCGATTAAAAACATTACGTTCTTTAGCGTAATCGGTTGCTTTTTTTAGCGCAACCCTTCCAAGGCCTATGGCTTCTCCTGCAATTAAAATACGTTCAGGGTTCATCCCATGAAGAATGTATTCAAAGCCTTTTCCTTCTTCGCCAATACGGTCTTCAAGCGGTATTTCTAGGCCATCAATAAATAATTCATTTGAATCAACCGCTTTGCGCCCCATTTTTTCAATTTCATGAACGCTAATTTTATTACGGTCGAAGTCGGTATAAAAAAGGCTTAAACCATGCGTAGGTTTTTTAACGTCTTCTAAAGGAGTTGTTCGTGCTAATAATAAGATTTTATCAGCCACTTGCGCAGTGGAAATCCATACTTTTTGCCCATTAACAATATAACGGTCGTCTTTACGGATAGCCAAGGTTTTAAGCTGCGTCGTATTCAATCCGGTGTTCGGTTCAGTAACAGCAAAACAAGCCTTTTCGCGACCTTCAGCCATGGGTCGTAGCATGCGATTTTTTTGCTCCTCGGTACCATACACGACAACGGGGTTTAAGCCAAAAATATTAATGTGAACGGCTGATGCGCCAGACATACCCGCTCCTGATTCAGCAATGGTACTCGCCATAATGGCAGCTTCGGTAATACCTAAACCTGAACCACCATAAGCTTCAGGAATACAAATTCCCATCCAGCCACCTTCTGCCATTGCTTGGTAAAAGTCATGCGGAAAACCACCTTGCTGATCGCGCTTTAACCAATAATCATCAGTAAATGGCTCGCAGACTTTTTTTATAGCGTCCCGAATGGCGTCTTGTTCATCAGTGTATGAGAAGTTCATGATCCATTATCTATTAAATAATTCCTGCTTCTAAGCTGGCAGCCATAAAAAGCCCGAGCTCCTCTGCCTGGTTTATAAACTCTTCTTTAAAATCACCACGACAAATAAGCGGTTGTTGAACAACTTTCCATCGTAGGCCGGTTAAAATAGATTCAATCGCTCGTTTTGTGCCAGTGCCATCATTGCCTGCACGAATAAGGACTGCACAGGGCATGGCTTCTGTCTTATCCATGCACGGATAATAGTTACGATCAAAAAAATCCTTTAAGCCACCACTCATATAACCTAAGTTTTCTGGGGTAGCTAAAATTAATGCATCTGCATTGATTACATCTTCTGCTTTTGCTTCTAGCGCGGGTATAAAAATAGCTTCGACGCCGTTTACCTCATCACTATTTGCACCCTTTAAGACGGCATTTATCATCCGTTTTATATTCGGCGAGGGTGCATGAGCAATAATAGCTAAGCTTTTCATTTTATATAAAAAAACAATTATTTATCAGTTATTTGCGTGGTTTTTCTAATGTTATTTGCATTTCTTTAAAGCGCTCTATTTCTTCTGGGCTGTAGCCGGCATCCGTTAATATTTCGGTATTGTTTTCACCATATTGGGGAGGGCGGCATTTAAATTTCCCCGGTGTTCGCGACAGTTTTATAGGAATGCCTGTGCCTCTGTACTCGCCCGACTCTATGACCATTTCTCTTGCTTTAGTTTGCGGGTGCTGCAAAGCATCTTCAACCGTTTGTACTGCGCCAGCAGGAATACCTTTGCTCATTAATTCTGCGGTCATCGCTTTGCCATCGCGGTCAGCCAGTAAATCTTCAAGAATAACGCGCAACTCAGCTTTATTTTTGGCGCGGTTAGCATTAATCGTAAACCGTGGATCTTGTGCTATTTCAGGGTGACCTAATTCTTTACATAAACCAGCAAACTGACGATCATTACCAATCCCTAGAAACAACATCCCATTAGCGGTAGGGAAGAGGTCATAAGGTGTGATGTTTGGATGCGCGCTACCGAGGCGTTTTTGTGGTTTACCATCTAAAAACCAGTTGGCGGCATGCGGGTGAATTAAGCTCACCGCTGTATCATATAAACTGACTTCTATTGATTGGCCTAGCCCAGAAGTTTCTCGCTCATATAAGGCTAATAATATCGCAATAACTGCATTCATGCCGGTGGTCAAGTCAACGATAGGCACACCAATTCGAACAGGTGGGCGATCAGCGTCACCGTTAATACTCATTAAGCCGGATGTGGCTTGAGCAACGGCGTCATAACCAGGGAAACCAGCGTAGGGACCATTACTGCCAAAACCAGTTACACGGCAATGAATTAAGCGAGGGAATTTCTTTTGTAATACATCAGTAAAGCCTATACCCCATTTTTCGAGTGTGCCAACCTTAAAATTTTCAACAAGAACATCTGCTGTTTCAAGTAAGCGGAATAGAATTTGGTGTGCTTCAGGCTGACGCATATCTAAGGCAATGCCTTTTTTATTACGATTAACCCCATCGTAATAGGCACTTCCACGTTCATGATAAGGAGGGCCCCAGCCGCGGGTTTCATCACCTGCGGGAGGTTCAACTTTTAGAATTTCTGCGCCATGGTCGCCTAAAATTTGAGTACATAAGGGGCCGCCTAAAACGCGTGATAAATCAACGACTTTTATGCCGTTTAAAGAAGGGTTACTCATACTATAAAACTGCCTCTGTTCCTAGAATTGTTGTTACCTGACTGGATAGTACACCACCATTGCCGTTAACCAGAGCAACTTCTGGGTTATCAACTTGTCGTGCGCCACACCCACCACGTAGTTGTTGAATGGCTTCAATAAGAATGAAGATGCCGTACATACCTGGGTGGACACATGATAGACCGCCACCATTGGTGTTAACTGGTAGGCTACCGCCGGGTGCAATATTACCATTTTCGACAAAAGCACCACCTTCACCTTTAGCGCAGAAACCTAAGTCTTCAAGGAAAAGGATAGTGTTAATGGTGAACGCATCATAAAGCTCAACTACATCAACATCGTCTTTTGTTAAACCGGCCATTGCAAACGCACGCTTTCCAGCGTCTACGGCAGCGGTGGTTGTTAAGTCCGGCATTTGAGTGATTTGACGATGCCAGTGAGCGGTACCAGTGCCTAATACATAAACGGGTTTATTCGGAAAATCTTTTGCCCGTTCACTCGATACCATAATAACAGCACCACCACCATCGGTTACTAAGCAGCAATCTAGTAAGGAAAGAGGGTCGCTAATCATGCGTGAATTAAGCACATCGTCGCGAGTAAGTTCATCGCGAGCGAAGGCTGCCGGGTTTAATTGCGCCCATTGACGAGCTGCAACAGCTACATCAGCCATTTGTTCACGCGTTGTACCGTATTGATGCATATGACGAGCCGCAGCGAGTGCGTAGGAGCTTATTGGATAACGGGGTTTATAAGGTGCTTCATAAATTTGTTGTTCAGACATGGTGGCCAATTTGCCACCGGCTGTGCGTTGATTACTGCCATAACAAATTAAAGCAACATCGCATTGGCCTGTTTTAATGGCCATAGCAGCATTTAGTGTATGCGCTACAAATGATGAACCACCCACCATACTGCTGTCAGAAAAACGCGGTTTGATGCCTAAGTACTCTGCTGTACTCAATGCCGGCATAAAATGATAAGACGAACCGGTGAAAATACCGTCTACATCGGATAGTTTTAAGCCAGCGTCATCTAACGCGTTATGCGTAGCCTCGGCTAGGATATCTAATGGCATTCTCCCATGAGCTTCGCCGCAACCGGCCAAACCAACGCCAACAACCGCAGATGAACCTCTTAATTCATGTGACATCTTTTAAACTCCCTGTGCTGGTACGAAGACAATAAAAGAACTGTCTTCATCATTTTTGATAACGGCGCTGACTTGATCACCAATTTTTACATCTAATGGGTCAACACCTTCAACGCGGCTCATCAGGCGAGGGCCTTCTTCTAATGTGACGTGACATACATTGTAATTACCGCCGCGTTCGGGCTTACGTCGAACGGTTGTTGTTGAATAAACTTCACCTTTTCCGCTGACCGCTGTCCATTCAAGGTTAAAACTACCGCAATGAGGACAAACGACTCGAGGGAAGAAATGAAATTCTTGGCAGTCTTGACATTTTGGTAAGGAAAAAACACCTTTTTTTAAAAAATCATCGTAGATTTGATCAGGGCCTGGGCCGCTAAATCGCTCATTTTTGGTGCTCATTTATATTAACTCCTGTACAGGTTTTGTTGAGGCTAAATAGTCTTTTTATAAACCTGAAATTCTAACAATTGTTATGTTGTTTATCCAGTGAATTAATACAAATGGACACGAGAATAATGATAGCTTGAGTGGTTACCAGTGAATATTAACAGGACGAGTTAAAGCTTTTCTTAATAACCACGCAGACAATAAAGAATTGATAAAAACTCTTTATGCAACGAATAAAAAAGTACCTAGGGATGCTGACAATAAAAATCGTTAGGTGACTTGGCAAGAGAAAAAAACGGATGTCAGTCGTTATGCTTGGGGTTTTTTATACAGGGCTCATATTCAGGCTCCTATTGCTTGTTCATGAACCTCGTTGAAATTATGGCGACAAAAGCTTGGGCTTTAAATTAGTCTAAGAAAAATAATAGACTTTGTTATTCTTATGATTCGCGGTATCTAGAAAAACAACAACTCGTTAGTTATTAATTGAAGCGCTTATATAAAGGATGTTATGAAAAAAATATCAATACAAGAAAAAATGAGACCCAATGGATGTTTTGGTTGTGGGCAAGATAACCCTTATGGTTTGCAAATTGAAAGTCATTGGGAAGGTGACGAAGTAGTTTGCCAATGGACGCCTAAGGAATACATGATTGGGCCGCCAAATTATTTGTATGGCGGAATTTCTGCCAGTTTAATTGATTGTCACTCAGTCAATACAGCCTTGTCGTATGCTCATAAAAAGGTCGGAAATGATGATAAATACGACCGAAGCATTCAGATGGTGACCGGCTCAATGAACCTTCGCTATATAAAACCAGTTCCGATGAGGGAAGTTGAATTACGTGCCACAGTGGAAAAGGTTGAGGGTAGAAAATATTTTATTAAAACAGAGTTACAAAGTGATGGCATAACCTGTGTCAGAGGCGATGTAGTAGCGATTCAACTTAAAGCAGCACAGTGACTCTTAGTTTGTTCGGTTTATAAGATTAGAAGACCAATAAAGGCCCCAGTTTTTGCTGAGGCCTTTATTGGTTTATAACGTTTTAACTACTTTTTTTGACAGTGTGTGATTACTGTTGATCTTTGGTTAATGACTCAACAGGTTTAGGCTCCACAGGCTTAGCTTCTACAGGCTTAGCTTCTACAGGCTTAGCTTCTACAGGCTTAGCTTCTACAGGCTTAGCTTCTACAGGCTTAG
>NZ_JAHRVT010000042.1:0-19286 GCF_019090545.1 Cycloclasticus sp.
AACAAATATTGAGTCGTTTTGTACCGATGAGGCGAGTGTTTACGATGTACGAAGTAAATTTACCTTGTTGCGCGCAAGACGCGATAAAGACCATATTAGCCATACCGGTACACGTAAAGATTTGTTGCGTGATACTGGTGATGGCCTGAAGTTAGTCGCAAGAACGGTGTTTTTACCTGCGCGGGTGATCGTCGACAAAAACTTAAACATGTTTTTCTAAGCATAAAACTAATTTAATTAAGGAGTCATAATGACAGCACGAATGGAAGGGCATAATGCCATAGTGACAGGTTCATCATCGGGAATGGGGCGTGCAACAGCACTTCGTTTAGCTTCAGAAGGGGCCAGTGTGTGCTTGGCAGATATTAATACAGAAGGTAATGCCGAAACGCTGGAATTAATTAAACAACAAGGTGGGCGTGCCATAGCACAATACTGTGACGTGTCAGATGAAACACTGGTAAAAGAAATGACCGCTTCGGCAGAAGCGGCTTTTGGTTCTGTCTCTATTTTATTTAATAATGCCGGTTTTGAAGACGGTGATGGCAATACCGATGAGTTGGACGTTGATGCTTGGGAAAAAGTGCAGTCGATTAATACACGAGGTGTATTTTTGGCCGCTAAATATGCACTTAAAAGTATGATAGCGGGTGGCAAAGGCGGCTCGATCACAACAACATCCTCTATTGGTGGGCTGATAGGTACACCTGGCGGTCTGCATTCTTACTGTGCTTCAAAAGGGGCGGTTATCTCATTAACTCGTTCATGGGCCGTCACGTATGCGAAGCATAAAATAAGAGCAAATGCTATTTGCCCCGGCCTTGTGTTAACCTCTATGGTTAAGAGAATTGGTCCAGAGTTTATAGAGGCAGCCTCTGGTATGACACCGTTAGGTCGGGGGGCGGAGCCAGAAGAAATTGCCAATTTAGTGGCGTTTCTTTCAAGTGAAGAATCACAGTTTATTACTGGGGCGATTATCCCCATTGATGGTGGGTATACGGCACAATGAGTCAATATCCAGCCTTCTCGTTAGATTTATTTCGCCTAGATGGGCAGATCGCGCTGGTTACTGGCGCGGGCTGCGGGTTAGGTAATGTATTTGCGCGCGCCTTGGCTTCAGCAGGCGCAACGGTCGTGTCGGCAGATATTAATTTGGCATCAGCGGAACAAACGGCTGAAGAAGTTCGCCTGTTGGGTGGTAAGGCTTTATCAGTTGAGGTTGATGTCAGTGATGTTGATTCAGTGGCGGCAATGAATAGGGCGGTACTTCAGGCATATGGCAGGCTAGATATTTTAGTGAATAATGCAGGTATCGCCAGTCCAGCAGATCGAATACATGAGATGCCAGTAGAAGACTGGGACCGTGTGAACGCGGTTAATACTCGGGGGGTATTTCTGTGTACTAAAGCAGTGCTTCGACAAATGATGGCACAAAAGAAAGGTTCTATTATTAATATTTCTTCGGTGGCTGGTTTGGGTGGTGTATCAAATGATTTGTCTGCGGTGGCTGCGAATTACTCTGCTTCTAAAGGGGCGGTAGCAACGTTGACCAAACAGATTGCTGTGGAATATGGAAATGAGGGTATTCGTTGTAATGCGATAGCGCCAGGCTGGCATTTGGGTACGCAGCTAGGCCGTGAAGCATTGCCGTTAAGTGAGGCTGATATTGCTGCGATGGTAGAGAAACTGCACGGGTTAACGCCGTTGAATAGAACAGGCGACCCTGAGGAGTTGGCTGGTTTATTGGTGTACCTAGCTAGCGATGCGGCTTCTTTTATGACGGGGCAAGTGATCGCGCATGATGGTGGTTGGACGGCTTGGTAAATTTAATACGTCGATAATAAAAAAGGGCTGATGGCGCACCCCTTTTTAGTATTCTAATACAGCACTTGTATTGCCTTGTTTGAGTTTTAGCGGCATTAAACGTGCGCTAATAGTTAGTTTAATCAAATTGATAGGCTGAAACGTTAACGCCCATAACATTGTCTTGGAAGATGTTTTTGCCTTGGTTGTTTCCGCCCGCTCCAGCAACGACCATTAACGGCAGTAGGTGTTCTTCCCGTGGGTGTGCTTGTCGAGCGGAAGGTGCGTTGAGCCAGTTGCCAAGTCGTTTGTTTCGTTCGTCGGGTTTAGACTCACAGGTGTTTGTTAGCCAATGATCAAATGTGGCGGCATGATTACCAATATCTTGCCCCCGCATTAAGGTGTCCATATTGTGAAAGCTCATACCACTGCCGAGAATTAAAATATCTTGTTCTCTTAAAGACTGAAGTGCAGCGCCAACTTGAATATGGTAAACGGGGTCTAAGTTATGTTGTAAGGACACTTGAACAACCGGAATATCCGCATCTGGAAACATCACTTTTAAAGGCACAAAGGTGCCGTGATCATAGCCATGATCGGGGTCAAGTGCACAGTCAATATCTGCATTTTTTAAAAGCGCTTGTATTTGCTTAGCAAGCTTTGGCGAGCCTGGAGCAGGGTAAGTCAGTTCGTAAGTATGTGGTGGAAAACCGTAGTAATCAAAATATAGCGGCGGGTGAGGCTGCGAGTTGATCCTAATAACGTCTTCTTCCCAATGTGCAGAAATAATAATAATGGCTTTTGGCTTTCTCGGAAGAATTTTATGTAGGTTTTGTAACCATGCTTTCATGGTGTCCCAAGTATCTGCAGGGCCACGCGTCCAATCCATAAAAAAACAAGGGCCGCCTCCATGAGGGATGTAAATAGTTGGAAAAATTGGGTTGGACATAAGCCTTAAATAACTATTGAATTAGGTAAGATATGATATATCATCTAACGCTTAAGTAACTAAAAAAAAGAGGGGGTTTAAATGAGTGATTCGAGAGTTAAGCTGTCGTGTGTATCCGTTGCGCTGCATTGGATTGTCGGCATTTCAATAATTATGTTGGTAGCCGTTGGTGTGTACATGACCGATTACAAGGTGTATGCCTTGTATCCTATCCATAAGTCGGTAGGAATGATTGTTTTTATCTTTATATTTGCACATGTGGTCTGGCGCGTGAAACAAGGTTGGCCGGAGCCTGCAAGTACCTATAAATCATGGGAGCATGCACTGTCTAAACTGGTACATTGGACGCTTATTATTGCGACAGTAGTGATGCCTGTTTCAGGAATGTTAATGTCGGGTCTAGGCGGGCATGGGCTTTCTGTTTTCGGCTTAGAGCTCTTGGCTGCAACACCAAATCCTGATGAGGCTGGAAAAATGATCCCTATTAATGGGCCTATTGCAGGGGTGGCGCACGAGACACACGAAATTGCTGGTAAGTTAATGTTTGTAGCATTTCTTTTACATGTATCAGGTGCACTAAAGCACCACTTTATGGATAAAGATGGTACTTTGAAAAGAATGCTTGGTCAGCGCATAGACTAAACATCAAAAGGGCGGGAAACCGCCCTTTTTTATTTGTTTGATTTTATTTAAACAACACCGATACACTAACGTGCTGTTGATTTCCAAGTCCTGTATAGATGGCAGTTAAACGACCTTTTTTTATAGGTACTGGCGAAGTAAGGCTACCAAGTGATAAGTAAGCGCCTGGCTTTAGAGGGTAATTTAAAGCCAATAGACGATCTCTTAGCCAACGAATAACATTAACTGGGTTGCCCATCAGCGAGGAACAGGCGCCAGTTTTTAAATGGCTGCGGTCCTCTTCGTAGACGATGCCGACTTGACAGAGGTTTAGGTTTTCAATCAATTCCATTGGAATCGGTTCCCCCATCACTCCATAACGAGCGCCGGTATTAATCGCCATCAGCATGTCGGCTGTTAACGGTTTATCTGTTGAAAAAAGCCTATCGGGTACCTCGATAAAGGGAATAACTTGGTCAATAGAGGCGAGTATTTCTTGATCGGTTTTTGCGTTATTGATGGCGGAATCTTTGATTCGTACCAATAAGTCAGCTTCTGCAAACGGGTGAGTGGCGGCGCTTATGTTGATTACGGCCGGGCTTTCTAGCAACATTTTATTTAAAAATATGCCTAGCAACGGCTGCTCAATGCCCATTTTTTGTTGAATGTCCGGGTTTGTTATAGCCGCTTTGTACCCAGCGATGCCGCCCCAATTTTCCGATAAGGCATAGACAACGTGTTTTTGAATTTCTAGCGCCGTTTCTGTTGTCAGTCCGGGAATGGCATCGGCCTCAGTGTTATCAGTAAAGTGCTGATAAATATCCAACGCTGTACGTGGTACAAAGTTTTCTTGGCGCATAAAAAAGATAGCCACGGCGGCCACGGCAAAGATTAAAAAGGTAAATTTAAATTTAAATTTCATAAGCTTTAACTGAAGAATTGAGTAAATACATGAGTGATGTCGTGATGGTCGGCGACCCCTGCGCTTTCGCGGATGCTATGCATTGCCCACATTGGGCAACCTACATCAACGGTTTGGATGCCTAGTTGTGCCGATGTCATGGGGCCAATAGTGCTGCCACAACCCAGGTCGGTTCGGTGGGAATATTGCTGATAAGCGACTTTAGCCTGTTCGCACAAATGAATAAATCGAGATTGAGAGGCACTGTTTGAGGCATAGCGAATATTCGCATTTACTTTGATAACCGGACCCTGATTAACGAATACCTTGTGCTCAGGTTCATAAGCATTAGGGAAATTAGGCTGATAAGCGTGAGCCATATCGGCGCTAATCATAAAACTATTAGATAAAGCGCGTTTATAATCCTCGGTAGATAGGCTTAGTGAGCTTGCAATGCGTTCGAGTACATCGGGTAAGAAGCTGCCATCGGCCCCTTTATGGCTGTTGCTACCTATTTCTTCATGGTCAAAAAATGCACAAATATTAAATTGTTGCGAATGCAGGGAGGCGTCAGATATTAACGCACTGAGACCAGCGTGACAGGAGGCTAAATTATCGAGTTGACTATTGGTGTAAAACTCATCATTCAAACCGTATAGGGAGCCTGCCTGCGTGTCGACAGCATGTAACTCCCAGGCAGAAATAGTATCACTATTGATGCCCAGCTCCGTTGCTAACAGCTCAACAAGAGCCGGTTGTTCATTATCGAGTGACAGCAATAAGGGCAGCTCGGTTTGTTTATTAAGCTTTAAGCCATCGGTATTAACCTGCGGATTCATGTGTATAGCAAGGTTTGGGAGGCGTAGAAAAGGCTTTTTAAAATATACTAATTTGGAGAGTAAGGTGCCGTTTTGGTTGATATGTACGCGCCCTGCTAGGCTTAAATCGCGGTCGGTAAAGGTGGCTAGCAATGGGCTACCATAAATCTCTACAGCTAAACGGTTGATACCGCTTTGTTGTTGGTCTGGTTTAGGTTTTACCCGTAACCCTGGTGAGTCAGTGTGGGCGCCGATCAGCCTAAACCCCTCTTGAGCAAGGTTATTTGAACCGACGGTAAAGGCGATGATGCTAGAGTCGTCTCGTTTGACGTAATAACGCCCATTCGGTTGTAATGCCCATGTATCACCCTCTAATAGTTCACTGAAACCTTTGTTATCTAGGATTTCTTTGCTCGTGTGAACAGCGTGCCAAGGGCTTGGGCTAGCATCGATATATTGCAGTAAGGCTTGGGCGTGTTGTTGGGCAGTTAACATGTTATTTCTTGGGGTCTAAATTGAGTGATGCGGAATTAATACAATAGCGTAAGCCTGTTGGTTGCGGGCCGTCTGGGAAGACGTGTCCAAGGTGGCTATCACATTGAGCGCAGACCACTTCAATACGGACCATACCGTGACTTTCATCTCGGTTTTCTTTAATAGCATTTGAGTGGATGGGCTTCCAAAAGCTTGGCCAGCCACTACCCGAGTTGTATTTGCTGTCGGACTCAAACAGAGGCGTGTCACAGCACTTGCAGAGATAGAGGCCCTCGGTTTTAGTGTCTACATAAATGCCAGAAAAAGCAGCTTCGGTGCCCTTTTGGCGGCAAATATTATACTCTTCTGCGGTTAATTTAGCTTTCCAGTCGTTGTCATTGTCCGTTTGCATGCGTTGACCCTTTGATGTTGATGAATAAATTATACCTGACAAAAAAGTGCTGGTTTATAACCAATCATTCAGTTGGATTCCAAAGCCTAGGCTATTGGTGTGGTTGTTATAGTCGAGAAGGCTCTCGCCGTAACCATTGAACCATTGCACATAGCCGCGAACATTATTATGTATCGGGAAGCTCCAGCCTAATTCGATAGCACCTTTGTTGCTGCTTGTTTTGAGGTTATTTCTGAATAGAAGTGAAAAACTATGTCGTTGTTTTTTATACACGCCCCTTAATTCAAAGTGACCTAAAAAGTCGTCAATATCATGGTTGTCATCTTGTGATTCACTTTCAGGAATACGGTACCAGGGTTTAAATGACAGGTAGATGTCGCCTTTTTCTAGGATAAAGTCTGTATAGAGGCGGTTCCAGCTTCTTGATAATAAGCCTGATTGGCCATTCGATTGATGGGTGAACCCCGTCAAAATGGCAGAGTTGCGGAACCCTAAAATTGTATAGTCGGTGTCGAACGAAAGCCATGTTTCAGCTTCATGATTGG
Source organism: Cycloclasticus sp. (assembly GCF_019090545.1). NCBI lineage: Bacteria > Pseudomonadati > Pseudomonadota > Gammaproteobacteria > Thiotrichales > Piscirickettsiaceae > Cycloclasticus > Cycloclasticus sp. The sequence goes on from NZ_JAHRVT010000042.1 coordinate 6,524, forward strand.
TGTCACGAAAGGGGGAAGAGTGAGTTTTATTGAACTGCTGCCAGAAAGACCGGTTGGTGTATGCGGCATATAAATCCCCTTGCCCAAAGATAAGGTTTCGAGCGATGGGCAGTTTCATGCTGATTTGAAACTTTGTTTCTAGGTGCTGAAGATCTGGGTTAACGTCTGGGTAAGCGGCTTCAAATGGTGTTGTGCTAGGATCGCTGGTGTTATAGCTGGCAATAATGTAATTAGGTTTATGTGGCAGCAAAGAAAAAGCATTCCAACTGGCAGTTTTTTCTTGCAGTTGGCGACGCTTTAATGCAGAAAAATGCTCCTCCTCTGAAGCCATTGTGTCTTGGCATTGCTGTTTCAGTTCGCCCACGGTCATAGTGTTTTCTGCCGTATTGAGTAAATTGGACAAGCAAGTTGTCATCGGATTGTCTTCGGCAGCAAATAGCGGGGTACAGAATAAAGTCAGTACGGTAAGAAGTTTTTTCATAGTCATGATTTGGGTAATAAAAAAGCAGCTGAAAAAAAGGTCAGCCGCTTTTTTTGTATTGTGAGGGTAGTTTATTGCTGTTTGGGTAGGCTCTTAAAGATTATTTTAATCCAGTTCTCTTCGTTGATAAAACCACCACCCCAAGCGGCCCATTTGCTAGGTAATCCGGCCAGTTGGATTTGATCAAGTGTTTTACCTGAAGCGGCTTGCTGCTTAACGAACTGTGTTGTATCGGTTAGCATTGCGTAATAGTTTTTTAGCCCGTTCACATCCGATAGTTCGCCATGGCCTGGGATAACAAGCGTATCTTCAGGTAATGACTCAATTATTTCGCCGATATTGTGTGTCAAGGTAAAGGCATTGCCTCCGGTGTCTAAGTCTACAAAAGGGAAAAAACCATTAAAAAAATGATCACCTAAGTGAGCAACATTGCTTTTTGGAAAATAGACGACAGCATCACTATCAGTGTGACCATGTGCATGGTGGATAAATTGAATTTCCTCATTATTAAAATGAATGTTAATGGCTTGTTCAAAGGTGATGATGGGCCACGCTTCTTTTGGTGAGGCCGGTGACTTCCCAAAGAAGTTTTCTTGGTCAGTCATTAAACGTTTCCTGGTATTCGTATGCGAAATAATGGTCGCATCTTTTGAAAAATAAGCGTTATTACCAGAATGGTCACCGTGCCAGTGAGTATTAAGAATAAAGCGCAGCTGACCTTTGCTGATATCGTTTAGTGCGGCATCAATTTTTTTGGACATTGGCCCCAGTTGGTCATCGACCAATAAAAGGCCATCTGGGCCAGCCGATACGCCAATATTACCGCCGGCAAAGCCTCCAGCTCCTTCAAGCATATAAATATTACCGCGTACATGCGTTGTTTTAAGTGTGATGTTTGAAAAGACGTCTTCTGTAGATCCTGCATAAGATTGGCTAAAAAGAAATGCAGAAAGGAAGAATAAAAAAATCTTGTTGCCTACGTTCATTTATTGTCTCCGAGATTTTTTGTTTTATGAGTCATCATCCGGTGTTGGATGCCACCCAGAATACCATAAGTCAATAGGGATTATTTCAGGCTCGATACCATTTTTATGGAACCACGAATCAACAGCAAACCGTTTGCCAGAGTCCAACTGCTCGATGACCGCAGATGTATGCGGCCAACCGTTTAGGAAGAAACCGCGGTTAATACGATAGCCTTCTTTATGAAAGCGCATTAGCCCGCGCTCACGAAAGAGTCTTAGGTATAAAGTTGTGTTTGTGGCCTCATCAACGCAGTCCATTTGATGGCTACGGTCTTGAAAAAAAGCGGCAAACGTACCCGGCAAGTCGTCTTGGGTGTGTGTTATCCCACCAATAAAAGTTTCCATTTGAGCAATGGCCAGTGAGAGTTGCTGGCGTTCTATTTTGGCTGATGCTGCTTTAGGTGAAAAAAGTTGCTCAATGGTGAACCATTGAGCGTCGTCGAGCGTTACAGTCTGAACTGTTTTGCAACCATAGCCATAACACACCTCAAAGGCGTCAGCGGGTACCGTCACCAGTTCTTTTTTTGGCAAGGCGCAACCGGCCAGTAGGGTTAAAAAGCCAAGCCCGATAATAAAAGAGGTAAGCGCAGGTTTGTGCATTAAGCCAATGCCTTAGCGACTAATTTTTCTAAATGAGGCGGTAAGGTTAAGGCTAACGCCGCTTGGTGGCCCTTATCCGACATTTTTCCCCAAGTTTTTTGCACAATGTCAATGATTTTTTCTTCATTATGTTTGTTGGCAAAGGCATCGAAATAATGGTTTAAAAAAACCAAGCAAGACACGTCTTCCAATGTTTGTGCATCAGGGTCAGATTTAAGCCTCTTTTTTTGAATAATACTGTTTGCTCGTTCAATGTCGGCGTCGTCATAGCCACTTTCTTGCATCGCGTCGACTAAAATTTTTGCATGTAATTTCGCTAGGTCGGTGCGCCACGTTAAATAGCCCGTTAAACCGGCAGGGTAATCTTTTCGAGCTAGTTTCCAACGACACACATGCTGGGCATAGCAAGCTAAGGTGAGAGCGTCAGATGCGTTTGGTTCAAAAGCCTGAAGGGTTTTTAGCATGCGTTGTGAATATAGCGCTTCTGTGCCGTTTGTTGGGTCGTTAGCATTAGCGAGGTCAATACGTTGCAGTGTTTGTTGTAATTTAGTTGTCATAGTGTGTTGAGTTGCTGTTTGGTGGAGTTAGCGTAGGTGCCGATCGTAGGCGTGTATTCTTACTTCTCATAAAGGTAATATAGCAAGAAAATTCAATTTAAATGGGAGAAGCTGATGAGATCTTGGGTGATGCTATATGGGGTGGTTAGTTATGCTCTATTTTGTGCGGTCTTTGTCTATTTTATAGGGTTTGTTGGCGGCTTAGGTGTCTCGAAGAGTCTCGCAACACAGTCGACAGAATACTCCCCTTATGCCTTAGTGGTGAATATTGGCTTACTACTCATATGGGGAGTGCAACACAGTGTTATGGCGCGTGGCTGGTTTAAAGACATGATATCGTCAATGGTGCCGCATCAAGTAGAGAGAAGCACCTATGTATTGGCTTCAAGCCTTGTGTTGGCGATGCTTATGATTTGTTGGCAGCCAATGAATGGCATTGTCTGGCAAATAACAAACAAAGCTGCCATAACACTAGTGTGGTCGGTGTTTGCTTTGGGTTGGGTGGTGGCTCTTCTTTCAACATTTTTAACCAACCATTTTGATCTATTTGGCTTGCGTCAAACGTGGTTGTTTTTTGTTAATAAAACATACACTCAGGTTAAATTTAAAGAGCGTTTATTTTATCAATGGGTTCGTCACCCAATGATGTTAGGTTTGTTAGTAGTATTTTGGTCCTTACCAACGATGACTATTGGGAATATCGTGTTCTCAATTGGCATGTCAGCCTACATTTTTATTGGGATTTACTATGAAGAAAAAGATCTGGCTAGAACCTTGGGTCGGTCTTACACAGATTACCAGCAAAGAACAGCGAGAATTCTGCCAACAATTTATTAGCAAAGGTGGTTTAAGGGCATTGCTAAGCTAAGCCCTTGAAATTTTTAATATATGATCTAAAATAGCTTCACCTTGAATAAGGAACGCTGCGACAGGATCTTCCTGCTAGGCTTATTCAAGCAGTCAAATTTTAACTGCGTTCATTATTAACAGGAAACTGAAATAATGAGCATGGTGTCTAGATAAAACGGTGAGTTTTTATCATCTGCCTAACTGGCAACATCCATATAGCCCAACTTTTAGTGCCTATTTTTAAACCGAAGAGGCGAGTTTACTATGAGCAAGAATTTTATTTTTACATCTGAGTCGGTATCTGAAGGACACCCAGACAAAGTAGCTGACCAAGTGTCAGATGCGATGTTAGATGCCTTATTAGAACAAGATGCCTCATCGAGAGTCGCCGTTGAAACAATGGTTAAGACCGGAATGGTGATTTTAGCCGGTGAAGTAACGACAAATGCATGGGTCGATACCGAAGAGCTAGTACGTCAAGTCGTTAAAGATATTGGTTACGACAAACCAGAAATAGGCTTTGATTGGCAAAGTTGTGCGGTGCTAAATGCAATCGGTAAGCAGTCTCACGATATTGCTATTGGTGTGGATGAAAGCGAAGAGCATGAGCAAGGCGCTGGTGACCAAGGGCTGATGTTTGGTTATGCCTGTGATGAAACTGATGTTTTAATGCCGGCACCGGTCACCTATTCTCACCGATTGGTACAGCGCCAAGCAGAGGTGCGTAAGAATGGCGTATTACCGTGGCTGCGCCCTGATGCGAAAAGCCAGCTGACCCTGCGTTATGAAAACAATAAACCAGTGGGTGTAGAAGCGATCGTGTTATCGACACAGCATGCACCCGAGATCAGTTTGGCCAATTTACGCGAAGCGGTGATTGAAGAAATTATTAAACCGGTATTGCCAGATGCGTGGTTTGCCAGTTGTTTGTCTGAAAATATTCATATTAACCCGACAGGCCAATTTATTATTGGTGGCCCTGTGGGGGACTGCGGCTTAACAGGTCGTAAAATTATTGTAGATACCTATGGTGGCATGGCACGCCATGGCGGCGGCGCATTTTCTGGAAAAGATCCTAGTAAAGTAGACCGATCTGCTGCTTATATGTGTCGATATGTTGCTAAAAACATTGTTGCAGCGGGTTTGGCGAAACGTTGTGAAATACAAGTTTCGTATGCGATTGGGGTCGCCAAGCCAACATCCATTGCGGTTGAAACATTTGGTACTGGGCTTATCGACAACGACAAAATAGCTGTACTGATCGGCGAACATTTTGATTTGCGCCCGAAAGGCTTAATTGCAGAATTGGACTTATTGCGTCCGATTTATCGTCCAACCGCAGCCTATGGACACTTTGGCCGTGAATTACCCGAATTTACTTGGGAGCGCACAGATAAAGCCGAGCTATTAAGAGATGCGGCTAAATAGTTAGGCGCACCGACACACAACAATTTAGAGAGATAAAAAAATGAGTTTTACAGATTATAAAGTAGCTGATATGTCATTGGCTGAATGGGGTCATAAAGAAATAGCCATTGCTGAAAGCGAAATGCCGGGTTTAATGGCCTTACAAGAAGAGTTTGGTGAGAGTAAGCCATTAGCAGGTGCGCGCGTTGCAGGCAGTTTACACATGACCATACAAACGGCGGTACTGATCAAAACCTTAGTGGCTTTAGGGGCTGAGGTTCGTTGGTGCTCTTGTAATATTTTTTCTACACAAGATCACGCAGCAGCGGCGATTGCCGATCTTAATATTCCAGTGTTTGCTTGGAAAGGCGAAACGATTGAAGAATATTGGTGGTGCACAGAACAGATGATGACTTGGCCAGAGGGGCAAGAAGCAAATATGATTCTTGATGACGGTGGTGATGCGACCTTGCTACTGCATAAAGGCGTTGAGTTTGAAAAAGCAGGCGCTGTACCGGATGCAAAAGAGGGCGATAATGAAGAGTGGATCGCCATTCTTGATGTCTTACGTCGCAATTTGCCGGTAGCACCGACTAGATGGCAAAACATGGCCAGCAGTATCAAAGGTGTGACAGAAGAAACGACAACGGGCGTACATCGTTTATACCAAATGCAAGAATCAGGTGAGTTGCTTTTTCCAGCAATGAACGTGAATGATTCTGTGACGAAAAGTAAATTTGATAACCTGTATGGTTGTCGTGAATCATTATTAGATGGGATTAAACGTGCAACAGACGTCATGATAGCTGGCAAAATTGCGGTTGTTATTGGTTATGGTGATGTCGGTAAGGGCTGTGCTCAAGCCTTCAAAGGCATGGGTGCAAGTGTGTGGGTGACCGAGGTTGACCCTATTTGTGCATTACAAGCAGCGATGGAAGGTTATCGCGTTGTACGAATGGACGATGTGGCCGACCAAGGTGATATCTTTGTGACAACAACGGGTAACTTGGGTGTAATTAATCACGACCATATGCTGGCGATGAAAAATGAAGCGATTGTTTGTAATATTGGTCACTTTGATTCTGAAATAGATATTGCGTCGCTTGAAAAATACGAGTGGGAAGAAGTAAAGCCACAAGTGGATCACGTCATTTTCCCCGATGGCAAGAGAATTACGCTGTTAGCAAAAGGCCGTTTGGTTAATCTTGGCTGTGCAACAGGACATCCAAGTTTTGTGATGTCGGCATCATTTACCAACCAAGTCATGGCGCAAATTGAGTTTTTCTCAAATGGAGATAACTACAAAAATGAAGTCTATGTGTTACCTAAAACCTTAGATGAAAAAGTAGCGCGTTTGCACCTAGAGAAAATTGGCGTAAATTTAACCGAGCTTACGCAAGAGCAAGCTGACTATATTAATGTCCCTGTTGAAGGACCGTATAAACCACATCACTACCGTTACTAACTATGAGTTTAGAGTCATATCAAAAAATTAGCTTTGAATTCTTCCCACCAAAAACCGAAGAAGGGCGAGTTAAGCTGTTAAACGTCAGTAAAGAGTTGGGCCAACTTGACCCAGCATATTTTTCTGTCACCTTTGGCGCAGGAGGTAGTACTCAACAAGGTACCATTGATACCGTGCTGGATATTAAAAAGCAAGGTTTCTCAGCGGCACCACATTTGTCTTGTGTGGGGTCTACAAAAGCAAGCATCCGTAAAATTTTATCAAATTATAAGGATAACGGCGTAGACCGCATTGTTGCCTTACGTGGGGACATCCCATCAGGCACCTTGGATATTGGTGAATTTCGCTATGCCAATGAGCTAGTGGCTTTTATTCGTGAAGAAACAGGTGACCACTTCCATATTGAAGTGGCCGCTTATCCCGAAGTTCATCCGCAAGCTGCGAATGCTCAAACAGACTTAGCTAACTTTAAACAAAAAGTAGAAGCAGGCGCAGATAGTGCCATTACACAATACTTTTTTAATTTTGAGGCGTATGTCCGGTTTGTTGAAGATTGCGACAAAATGGCTATAAATGTACCGATTGTGCCGGGCATTATGCCAATAACAAACTATTCACAGTTGGCGAGATTTTCTGATATGTGCGGTGCTGAAATCCCCCGTTGGATACGTAAACGCCTAGAAGGCTTTGCCGATGACCGCGAATCGATTAAAGCATTTGGAACAGATGTGGTCAGTGAGTTAAGTCAAACATTGCTTGACTATGGTTGCCCGGGACTGCATTTTTACAGCATGAATCAGGCAGAAGCGAGTTTGGCTATTTGCCGCAATTTAGGGATCAGCGCGAAATGAGTCGTGTAAAAGAAATATCCTGTGCCATTTACAAAACGGCTAAGCGTGATGGTTTATATTTATATGTCAAAGAGCAGGATGATTTTTCAGATGTTCCTGTTGAAGTGATGCAGCAATTTCCAGTGCCTGAGCATGTGTTTGATTTAGAATTATCTGCGGAGCGTTCATTAGCACGAGAAGATGTATTGGTCGTGATGAAGAACCTTGAAACGCAGGGTTTTCACTTGCAAATGCCGCCTAAAAATGAAGACCCGATCGATACCATAACATTACCGGATAGTTTGCACGGCTAGCGATGCGTATTTCACGCCTTTTTGTTGAGCAAGATTTAGTCGAAGGAGCCGCTGTAACACTCGAAGCAGATGCGGCGCATTATTTACGCAATGTATTGCGTTTAAAGAAAGGCTTTCAGTTAACAGTGTTTAATGGCCAGGGCGGCGAATATGCCGCCACGGTTCAAGAGGTCCATCGTAAAGCGGTGGTGCTAGAACTGGGTGCTTGGCGAAATGTAGAATTAGAGTCGCCGCTTCAGATTGAATTGGGCCTGAGTGTTTCCCGTGGTGAACGGATGGATGTGGCAATTCAAAAAGCGACAGAACTGGGCGTGGCGGTTATTACCCCCGTTATTACGCAACACTGTGTTGTTAAACTCACCGAAGAACGTCGTTTGCAGCGCCATCAACATTGGCAAAACATTGTCTATCGGGCTTGTGAGCAGTGTGGTCGAAATAAGCCACCGATCTTAAATGTAACGATGGACTTAGCGCAGTGGCTAAATACAGAGTTGGCGGCAAGCCGTATTATATTTGAGCCGGGTAAGGCAGATACGTTAAGAGATTATCCAAAACCAAATGATGCGGTAGCCGTGCTGATTGGGCCAGAAGGCGGTTTTTCAGAACAAGAAGTGTTGGATGCGCAAGAGGTAAATTTTTCGGCCTTGGGTTTTGGCCCAAGGGTTGTCCGTAACGAAACAGCAGCGATTGCTTCCATTGCAGCGATGCAAGTTCTCTGGGGAGATATGGGGTAGGTTTGCATTTTTGCTGCCGCTAGGGTGTTCATTTCTTTTTGCGACAAAAAGAAACAGAACTAAAGAAAAGGTCGCCCAAATCGCAGTAATGAATTATTTTCGGGTTCGCGCTAAACTCGCTATGCTCAGACAACGCGCTCTCTTATCCGAAAAGAAATAATTCCTAGCGCGATAAAAGGGTACCAAAGTCAAAAGTGAGTGATTTTGATTTTAAACCCTCTTGCTCTCACTGAAAAACTAATCAATAAAATAGAGTTTTCTATTGTGGCTGTTTGAGCCCGTTCTTTAGGCGAGTTCCACAGTAGCTATTTTAATGATTAGTTTTGAAGGCACCCTTCAGGGTGAGAGCAGTGGGTGGCATTTTTCTGGTTACTCTTTTGTTGCTACTGACAAAAGAGTCACTCGCCTTTCAAGGCGAAACAGATGAAGAAATCTGGTTGTGTTTAAATGACAACGATAATTTACTATGTTTTGAGGTTGTTATTTGAATTGTAAGAATGATATGGGGAATGCTATTTTTAAATTGATGCTTAGGCAAAACCTTGGTTGTATAGCAAGGTTTCATGACTATATCGATGATGCTTTAAGAGCAACTTTAATAGATGAAGACGCGGACTCATCTGGTGTAGATAAAGCTTATTTGAGGATTAACCTAGAAAAACACTTCCCTGAAAAGCTTCGTGAAACATCTTTTCTGTTAATGTTTGGTCATCTAGAAGAAATGTTGTATTTATTATGGAGAGATAAAAACCCTCGTTCGGTTCAACAAGACGGAGGTTATGGGATAAAAAAATTCAAATCTTATATTAAAGATATATTGGGGGAGCTGGGAGATAATTCTGCGTATTCAATAATAATCAATGCTCAAGAAGTTAGAAATGCTTTGTTACATATAGCTGGTAGAGTGCCTTTATCTAAACACAAAGATGCTTTGAAGCGAGTAGCTATTAGCCATCCTGACAGCTATAAAATTGAAAATGACCGTATTAGAATTGAATTGAGCGGACTACTTGAGTTTCGAAATGCAATTAGTAACTTAACAGAAGAAATTCATAACAAATCTATATGTACATGACACGTTATAATATTAGAGAAAACACTTACAAGCGGAGAGACCCATGCGTTTAGGCGTTGTAATGGACCCTATCGGGTCAATCAATATCAAAAAAGACACCACATTTGCTATGTTGCTTGAAGCGCAAAGCAGGGGCTGGGAGTTGTTTTATATGGAACAACAAGACCTGTACCTGATAAATGGTACGGCGAAGGCGACCTATAAACCATTAACTGTTCAGCGCGATGAAAAAAGTTGGTTTACATTAGGTGAGCCTATTGATGATGTTATGAGTCAAATGGATGCTATTTTAATGCGTGTTGACCCGCCTTTTAACATGAACTTTGTCTATACGACGTATGTTTTAGAACAAGCCGAATCCGATGGTGTATTGGTGGTGAATAAACCGCAGTCTTTGCGTGATGCCAATGAAAAGTTATTTACGGCATGGTTTCCAGACTGTTGCTCGCCTACCTTGGTGACTTCGCAAACTCAACGGATTAAAGACTTTTTGCTTGAGCATGAAGATATTATTGTTAAACCTTTAGATGGGATGGGCGGCGCGTCCATTTATCGACTTAAAAAAGCGGACCATAACCTTGGCGTTGTGCTGGAAACGATGACTAATCATGGAAAAGAATTGACAATGGTTCAGCGCTATCTACCTGAAATTAAGCAGGGCGATAAACGTATTTTAATTGTTAATGGTCAACCCGTACCGTACGCCTTGGCTCGTATTCCTGCCGAAGGTGAAACGCGAGGGAACTTGGCCGCTGGTGGGACAGGTGAGGGCCGAACATTAACCGATAGAGACCGTTGGTTATGTGAGCAAATTGGCCCTACGTTGGTTAAAAAGGGGCTATTTTTTGTTGGCTTAGATGTGATTGGTGATTATGTGACGGAAATAAATGTGACAAGCCCAACGTGTGTACAAGAGTTGGACAATCAATTTGGTTTAAACATAAGTGCTTTACTGATGGATTGCATTGAGGAGCAACTAGCATAGAGGTGGCTGCTCCAGCTGCCATATCATCAGCGGATAAGCTGGGTTTAACGTTATTTATGGCGGGCATTATTCATGCCTTGGTTATTTTGGGTATTAGTTTTGATGTTGATATCTCGCGTTCCGTTAGTCAAGCACTAGAGGTTGTGTTGGTGGTATCGCCGGATAAAGAGCGGCCTGAAAAAGCTGATTTTTTAGCCCAAGAAGATCAAGTTGGTAGTGGCGAAGCGGAAGAAAAGGCAGTTAATCAACAGCAAGCAGCGTTGCAGCCGAAAAAGCAGTCAGCACAATCTGAGCATACGAAAGAGCAGCAAGCGCTGGCTCAGGCTCAAAAGGCGCTCTTGCAAACTGAAGCGGATGTGGCAATTGAGGCTAGCAATAAAAAAGTGCCAAAGCAAAGCAAGGCACTAACGACGGCTGATTTATTGCGTCAAAGTGAGGAAATTGCAAAACTTCAGGCAGAAATTAATGAAGCGGTTACCAGTTATTCACGACGGCCTCGAAAATTACACATCAACTCAATTAATGCGCATAAATACAAAGCGGCCAGTTACGAAGCGGCTTGGCAACGCAAAATTGAGCGAGTGGGCAATTTGAATTATCCAGGGGAAGTGAGGCGTAAGCGTTTGTCGGGCACATTAGTAATGAGCGTTGAATTATATGCCGATGGTAATTTAAAGAAAATCATAATTAATCGCCGCTCTGGTCATAAAATTATTGATGATGCAGCAGTCAATATTGTTAAACTATCGGCACCATTTGCCCCGCTCCCTATTGATCTGCAAAAAGATATTGATATTTTGGTCATCACGAGGACCTGGCAATTTTTAAATGAAGGCTCTTTGCTAACACGCTAAAGACCACAACGATGAAACTTTATTTATGAATAAAAAAAACTATCTCACTAATAATTTTCTAATTGCAATGCCAGGAATGGAAGGTGATGACTTTTCTAAATCGGTCACCTACCTATGTCAGCATGATGAAGAAGGGGCGCTGGGTATCGTGATTAATAAACCACACACGATGACCATGAAAGCCATTTTTGATCAATTATCAATTACTGCAGTTAACCCGGCAGTAGCGGCAACGCCTTTATTTATGGGTGGTCCTGTTCAACCTGAGCGAGGGTTTGTGTTGCATACGCCGGTAGGCAACTGGGATTCTACGTTAACGGTGAATGATGAGTTTGCGCTGACCAGCTCAAAAGATATTTTAGAAGCAATTGCCGAAGGTAAAGGGCCCGAGAAATGGATGGTTGCGCTGGGTTATGCGGGTTGGGCTGCAGGGCAATTGGAGCAGGAAATTCAGCGGAATTCTTGGTTACATGGCCAAGCTGAACCACATATTATTTTTGATGAGCCTCTCCCGCAACGCTGGGAATTGGCGGCGCATAGAATAGGTGTTGATATTAGTTTGATGAGTTCTGATGTGGGTCATTGCTAATGGCGGTATGCCTAGGTTTTGATTATGGTGTAAAAAAAATAGGTGTTGCTGTGGGTGATACACAGACACACATTGCCAATGCCTTAACAACGGTTAAAGCAGTGAGACAAAAGACCGGCTGGGACGAGTTAACAAAAATTATTGAGACCTGGCAGCCAACAAAAATGATAGTTGGTATTTCTCGCCAAGAAGATGGTAGTGATAATACAGTTACGCCAAAAATGGAGCGGTTTTCTAGACAGTTAGAAGGGCGGTATCAATGCCCCGTTGAATTATTTGATGAGGCGCTGACAACATTTGAAGCAAAACAAATATTGTTTGATGAGGTTCAGGTGAGTGCCGATAAGTTATGGGAAGTTCAAGACCAAGTCGCTGCGCAGTTGATTTTACAAAGCTGGTTAAACACACAACAACACAAGCAATAAGTATGGATACAGAGTTAAAAGCTATTGATATTGATGCCATCATAAACACAATGGCAGATGAGTTGGCACAAATGATGGAGCGCAAGCAAATAGTTGAGCCACTGATGATAGGGGTGCATACCGGCGGGTTATGGGTGGCAGAAAAGTTACATCAGAAACTAGGGTTGAATAAACCGCTTGGTGAAATTGATATTTCATTCTACCGGGATGACTTTTCACGCATAGGCTTAAATCCACAGGTTAAGCCAAGTAATATCCCTGCTAAGGTTGAAAACGAGCACATTATCTTGGTGGATGATGTTCTCTATACAGGCCGAACAATCCGTGCAGCATTAAATGAAATTTTTGATTACGGTCGCCCTGATAGTGTTACGTTGGCGGTTTTAGTAGACCGTGGGGCGAGAGAATTGCCGCTTCATGCAGATATAGTCGGTGTGAAACTGGATTTGTTACCTGAAAAACAGGTAAAATTGATCGGCCCGGCGCCTTTAGCGCTAGAAACTAACCGGAATTGACTGATATGAGCTCTAGCAAGCAACCTGCTAGTACGTCCTTCAAAGCACCCGATAGTTC
>NZ_JAHRVT010000043.1:0-5573 GCF_019090545.1 Cycloclasticus sp.
AAATTTGGAGCGGGAAACGAGATTCGAACTCGCGACCCCAACCTTGGCAAGGTTGTGCTCTACCACTGAGCTATTCCCGCTTTGAGGCCGTGTATTCTATCTTTCGTAGCAACTCTGTCAAGTCAGAATCCCTACTATTTTCTAAATTGGGGTAAAGCAAGCTGAATATATTGCCACATTGACCAAAGCGTCAGCACTACAGAGATATAAATCAACACCACTCCTAACATCCGAACCGGAATCCCATAAAGGTCTGCGTTAAATAACAAACACACAATCGAAACCATTTGGAACCCTGTTTTATACTTTCCAATCCATGAAACCTTTACAACAGAGCGTTGCCCAACCTCTGCCATCCACTCACGTAATGATGCCACTGAAATTTCGCGACCTATAATGATGGCGACTGGTATTGCGATATAAATAGCTGGATCGGCTTGCACAATAAGCACCAATACAACCACCACCATTAACTTATCAGCCACAGGGTCGAGAAACTCACCAAACGCGGTCTGCAAATTCAACTTTCTGGCTAAAAACCCATCAAACCAATCTGTGATGGATGCCACTATAAATATTAGCGCACACCACAATCTAGGCTCTTCAATTGGCAAGTAAAAAATCACCATTATTACCGGTATAGAGGCAATACGGAATAAGGTCAAAATGGTTGGAATATTAAGAATCATTCAACTAAAAAGTATTGATGTAGCCACATATAGTACCACTTTATCCAGCTGGTCCGTCATGATAGAAGTTATACACTCTTTGCGCTAATGATTTACTGATCCCCTCAACCGTACAAAGGTCATCCACCCCAGCAGATTGAATTTCACGCAAGCCTCCAAACTGTTTAAGTAATTGGCGCCTACGTTTCGGACCTAAGCCATCAATTTGCTCTAGGGTCGACTTTTTCTTCTCTTTACCACGCTGTTGACGATGGCCACTAATAGCGAAACGGTGCGCCTCGTCTCTAATTTGCTGAACAACCAATAAGGCCGGTTCATCTGCTGGAAAAATAAGCACCTTACCGTCCTTTGCACGATAAATTTTTTCCATCCCAACTTTTCTGTCACTACCTTTTGAGATGCCGATAACAAACACTTCAGGGCTATCAATATCGTTTAGTGCTTTTAAAACAGCATTAACTTGGCCTTTCCCACCATCAATTATCAGCAAATCGGGCACTACATGTTCATTTTTTTTGGCACGAAGGAAGCGACGTGATACTGCCTGAGACAGTGCAGCATAGTCATCACCCGGCGTAACTCCGGTGATATTGAAGCGACGATAATCTGATTTCAAAGGGCCCTCCTCATTTAAAACAACACATGAAGCAACGGTTTGATCCCCCTGCAGATGACTAATATCAAAACATTCCATACGCGCAATACCTTTCTCAACGCCTAATAGCATTGATAATTTACTGAGTCTATCCCTTGTATTTTCTCTACTTTCTAGGCGCTGAGTTAAGGCCGTTATAGCGTTACTTTTCGCCATCTTCAGCCAACGCGCCCTTTCCCCTCTGGGGTTAGTAACTAGACTTACTTTCCTCTCTGCTTTCTCATTGAATACTTGTTGGATTAATTCTGCTTCAAGCAAGGCATGACTCAAAATAACCGCCTTAGGTAATTTTTTATCTAAATAAAACTGCAGCAAGAAAGCATTTAACACCTCTTGCTCTGTTTTTCCCTGCGGAATTTTAGGATAAAACGTACGATTGCCTAAATGTTGACCTTTTCGTATGAAAAACACTTGAACACAAGCAACATGCTGCTGTATTTCACACGCAACCACGTCAAGGTCCCCATCATTACCACTAACATATTGGCGCTCCATCACCTTTCTTAACTGAGCAATTTGATCACGGAATTGAGCTGCCTTTTCGAAATTCAACTCATTTGCTGCACTTTCCATTTTCTTAACTAGATCACTGATTAGTTTGCTATTTTTGCCCTCAAGAAATAACACCGTGTGAGCCACATCATCATGATAATCTTGCTGGCTAATAAGGCCAACGCAAGGGGCTGTGCAACGTTTAATTTGATGCTGTAGGCACGGTCTAGACCTATTTTTAAAAAAACTGTCATCACATTGCCTAACGGGGAAAAGCTTCTGCAAGACGTGTAAGCTGTCGCGAACCGCGCCTGCACTGGGGTAGGGACCAAAATACTGCCCTTGCTTTTTTTTAGCACCCCGATGGAATGTAAGTTTGGGAAACTCTTGATGTGTTGATAAATAAATATAAGGGTAACTTTTATCATCCCTTAAACAAATATTATATCTAGGCTTCAATTTTTTGATGAGTTGATTTTCTAACAGCAGCGCCTCACCTTCAGTATGCGTAACAACTATCTCGATCTGTTGCACATAAGACAACATCAGTTTTTTCTTAGCGTCTTTATCTGTTTTATTAAAGTAACTCGACACCCTTTTTTTTAGGTTTTTCGCTTTACCTACATAAATACACACACCACGATGATCGAGCATTTGATAAACACCCGGTTTTTGGGTCAATGTTTTTAGAAAATGCTCGCTATCAAAAGTCGTTAATTTGTCCTTACCTTCCATAACAATCAGTTTACTTATTTATTCAACTTAAGGGCAGCCATATTCATTTTAAATTAACCCTACAGGGTATTTTTATACTAAATGAACAGCCAAAAAAAAACCTCGTAAACGAGGTTTTTTCTTTTAGCTATTAACTGCTTATTTCTTTTTGCTGGCTTTAGCAGGCATCACACTTTTGAACAGCCCTTCTTGCATTTCTTTAAAAACTTCCATATTTCTATTTGCTAATGAGGTCATCATTGCAAAAGGATCAGCTGCTTGCTCCAGTTTGCTCCTTACCTTGGCTCTTTGCTCGGCGATTAACTTCACCGAGTTTTCAAGGTAACTTGCAAAATTATGTTGAAATGGATCACCATAAAAACGAATCAATTGCTCTAACATTTCAGCACTCATTATCGGCTCACCATCCTCTTCTTGCTCAAGAATGATTTGCAATAATACGCTTCGAGTTAAATCTTCTTTTGATTTCGCATCAACAACTTTAACAGGTTCCCGTTCAATAATAAGCTGACGCACATCATTAAGCGTTACATACTTACTAATCTCCGTGTCATACAAACGACGATTAGGGTACTTTTTTATGATTCGAGAATTAGCCATAGTTATTAACCGTGAACTGATGAGTCGTTAATCTATTTCCTTCATGCTTAATCTAACACGTCCTTGGCGATCAACCTCAAGAACTTTCACATTAACAACATCACCTTCAGAAAGCTTGTCACTAACCTTCTCAACACGCTCTTCAGAAATTTGTGAAATATGCACAAGGCCATCTTTGCCTGGCAAGATCGATACAAATGCACCAAAGTCCATTAAACGAACAACTTTACCTTCGTAAATTTTGCCCACTTCAACTTCTGCAGTAATATCTTCTATGCGTTTTAACGCTTTTTCGCCAGCTTCACGATCAACCGAAGCAACTTTTACGATGCCTTCATCAGTAATATCAATAGATGCGCCTGTTTCTTCGGTAATTGCCCGAATAGTGACACCACCTTTACCAATAACATCGCGAATTTTTGCTGGGTCAATCTTAAGTGTAAGGATGCGCGGAGCAAAATCAGACATCTCTTCGCGTGCTTGTGAAAGATCAGAATTCATTTTTTCTAAGATATGCAAGCGGCCTGCCTTTGCTTGCTCCAACGCATTAGACATGATTTCATGCGTAATCCCTTGGATTTTGATATCCATTTGAAGTGCAGTCACACCAGAGTCTGTACCAGAGACTTTAAAGTCCATATCACCTAAGTGATCTTCATCGCCCAAAATGTCAGACAAGACCGCAAATTCATCACCTTCTTTGATAAGGCCCATCGCGATACCAGCTACAGGTGATTTAATCGGCACACCTGCATCCATTAGCGCCAAACTGGTACCACATGTGCTCGCCATTGAGCTTGAACCATTTGATTCTGTCACTTCGGCTACAACACGTAGTACATAAGAGAAATCTTCTTGGCTTGGTAGAACCGCTTGAATACCACGTTTTGCTAGACGACCATGACCAATTTCACGTCTTTTTGGTGAGCCAACAAAGCCTGTTTCACCAACACAATATGGAGGGAAGTTATAGTGCAACATGAAGTGATCACGGTACTCACCTTCTACTGCATCAATCATTTGTGCATCGCGGTCTGTGCCTAACGTTGCAACAACTAATGCCTGCGTTTCACCGCGAGTAAATAGTGCCGAACCGTGTGCACGAGGTAAAACCCCTGTACGCACATGGATAGGACGAACAGTTGACAAATCACGTCCATCAATACGTTTTTTAGTCGATAGTACTAACTCACGGACATGTTTCTTTTCTAGAGAAGAGAAGATTTCTTTTACTTCTTCAGGGTCTTCGTCTTCAAGTTGGGCTAATACACTTGTACGTAGCTCTTGTAATTTAACTTGACGATCAAGTTTAACAAGAATCGTATACGCATCTGCAATGCCAGCTGTTGCAAGATCAGCCACTTTTTCAAGTAACGTTTGATCTTTTTCGGGTGCAACCCATTCCATACGTGGCTTACCCACCTGTTCAGCTAGCTCATTAATGGCCTGAATAGCCGCCTGCATTTGTTCGTGGCCAAAGGTCACGGCGCCCAACATAATATCTTCAGGCAAACAATCAGCTTCTGATTCAACCATTAAAACAGCATCTTCAGTACCTGCAACAACTAAATCTAATTTAGACTCAGCCAAAGCATTTTTTGATGGGTTTAATGCATATTCACCATTTATATAACCTACTCGTGCAGCACCAATTGGACCTTCAAACGGTAGACCTGAAATAGCCAATGCAGCTGATGCACCTAATAAGGCAGGAATATCTGGATCAACTTCTGGGTTTAGTGAAATAACAGTCGCAATAACCTGAGTTTCGTTTTTGTATCCTTTTGGAAACAGTGGACGAATAGGACGGTCGATAAGACGAGAAGTTAGAGTTTCTTTCTCACTTGGTCGCCCTTCTCTCTTAAAAAAACCACCCGGTATTTTACCTGCAGCATATGTTTTTTCTTGATAGTTTACGGTAAGCGGAAAGAATGAATTATTTTCTCCCCCTTCACGTTTACCTACTGCTGTTACTAAAACAATCGTACCGTCTATTTCTACTAGTACTGCTCCGTCTGCTTGACGTGCAATCTCACCTGTTTCAAAAGATACAGTCTGATGACCGAATTGAAACTCTTTTTTTACTGAATTCACTATTTATGCCTACCTATTATTTATCTTTTACTTTCTCAATCCTAAACGCGCAATCAATGCACGGTAACGTTCTACGTCTTTGCCTTTTAAATAGTCTAATAACTTACGGCGACGGTTAATAATTCTTAATAAACCTTGACGTGAATGGTGATCTTTTTTGTTCTCAGAAAAATGCGGTGTCAAATGATTGATTCTCCCCGTTAACAAAGCAACTTGGACCTCTGGAGATCCTGTATCACCTTCTGATAACGCATATTCTTTAACAATTTCTTGCTTTTGTTCTGTACCGAACGACATATTTCTTACTC